>JAEWRS010000213.1 GCA_023398855.1 Bacillota bacterium | reverse complement strand
TTACCGGATGCTTCTATGCAACATCAACCTATTTCCTCAGGTTGTTCTGGAAAGTACATTTAAAAAAGTCCGGGTTAAACAATAAAGGGAAACGGTCACTGTTGATTATCACTTGTAAGGATATGGCTTCAGCTGTTTTAGAAAATATTACCAACTACAATTACGAGGGATTTCAAATAAGTGGAATCGTTATATCAGATGCAGATATGACTGGGGAAGAAATAGATGGGATACCGGTAGTTTCTGATGTGAAACATGTGGTGGATTATATATGTCATAAGTGGGTAGATGAAGTGTTCATAAATCTTCCAAAAGATTCCTTTACCCTTGAAAAAACTGTGGACAGCTTTATGGAAATGGGCATTACCGTCCATCAGAATCTCGTTGATATCGCTCTTTTAAGCGAGCAAAAACAACGAGTGGAACGCATGGGAGGTTATACGGTTTTAACCACCAGCATTAACATGGCAAGTCCAAGGCAGCTTTTTGTGAAAAGAGTGATGGATATTGCAGGTGGGTTAATAGGCTGCCTAATAGCCGCTATTCTCTATCTGATACTTGCTCCCTGTATTTATTTTAATTCTCCAGGTCCCATACTTTTTTCTCAGGTCCGCGTCGGTAAAAATGGGAAGAAATTTAAAATCTACAAATTCCGCAGCATGTACATGGATGCAGAGAAACGAAAAAAAGAACTAATGGCACAAAACCGCGTAAAAGACGGTATGATGTTTAAGATGGATCAAGACCCTCGCATCATTGGCGGGAAAAAGGGAATTGGAAACTTTATGCGTAATTACTCTCTCGATGAATGGCCTCAGATGTGGAACGTGTTAAAAGGTGACATGAGCCTTGTGGGCACACGGCCTCCCACATTAGATGAGTGGGAGAAATACGAACTCCATCACCGGGCGAGGCTGTCCATTAAACCTGGACTGACCGGCTTATGGCAGGTCAGCGGCAGAAGCAGCATAACCAATTTTGAGGATGTGGTTAAACTGGATAAAAAGTACATAACTGAATGGAACTTTAAAATGGATATTTTAATCTTACTGAAAACAGTAAGTGTTGTCGCTTATAAAGAGGGAGCTTTATAGCTTCAGACCATACCGCACCTGGAATCCCAACCGGCAGCAATCCACCGATAAATGACTGGATCTGAATGACACGATATTGTACAAGCCTAAGTCAGAACAGCTGCTTTTCATAAGCTGCTGTTCTGACTTGTTTTTTTGTTCTATATCATACCAATCTAATAATAATATAAGCTCAGTGAAGCAGATTATCTATAGCTCTTCTCCATTGCTCTCTATTACCTTTTTATACCAGTAAAAGCTATCCTTCCGGTACCGGCTATAAGTACCGTTACCATCATCATTCGCATCAACATAGACAAAGCCATAGCGCTTGGTCATTTGCGCATCACCCATGCTCACCAGATCAATACAGCCCCAGGGTGTGTATCCCATTACATCGCATCCATCACTCAAGGCGTCTTTAATGGCTTGTATATGAGCTTTCAAATAATCAATCCGATAGGCGTCATGCACTTTCTTTTCATCTGTCAAGGTATCATGAGCTCCCAGTCCATTTTCAACGATAAAAACAGGAACACCATAACGGTCGTTTATATCATTCAATGCGATTCTTAAGCCTGTGGGATCAATCCCCCAGCCCCAATCTGTTCTTTCATTATATGGGTTTTCCAAATCACGGACAAAGCGTCCAATTGGTTCTGCTTTATCAGGATCAGTGCTGATGACGGCAGTATGATAGTAACTGATGGAAGCAAAATCAACCGTTCCTTCCTTTAAAATCTGCTTATAATCGGGATACCAGTCAAGTTCTATATTATTTTTATCATAGTAATTCAATATTGATGCTGGATAATACCCTTTCACCTGGACATCCGTTGGAAAATAATTGAACTGACTCTGTTGCTGAGCCGCAAGCACATCAGCCGGTTTGCATGTATATGGATAGTTTTGCAGTCTGCAGATCATATTTCCGATGAATGCATCCTTTGTATTTTCGTGGAAATATTTTGCTGTCAGAGCACTGGCCAGTAATTGATGATGTAAGCCCTGATGAATAGCTGTTTCTGCTGGCTTTGATGATTGTTCAACAAACATCCCTCCACCAAGATACGGGGAATTCATAATCATATTAATTTCATTAAATGTGATCCAATACTTTACTTCATTTTTGTACTCATCAATTAAAAACTTAGAATAATGGAAGAAGTATTCAATCATTTTAGGATCTTCCCAGCCATTTATTGTTTCTGTCAAATGAACAGGGATTTCATAATGAATCATTGTAACTAATGGTTCAATGCCATGCTTACGGCACTCCTGAAAAACATGGTGATAAAAATCAACCCCTTCCTGCTGGGGTTTTTCTTCCAGGCCAGTTGGAAATAATCTGCTCCAGGAGATACTTAACCGAAATGTTTTATATCCCATTTCACCTAACAGTGCGATATCTTCTTTGTAATGTGTATAGAATTGAGAACCTCTCCGGAAGGGAAAATTATATTCCTTTTCATGGAGCTTATGATCGTGAAACATATCTGCCGTCACATTAATAGGAAATATTTTTTCTTTATCATCCTTTTCAATTCGGCGTATATAGTCCAGGTGGCTCAATCCTCTTCCACCCTCAAGATACCCTCCTTCATACTGGGAAGCTGATGTTGCACCTCCCCACAAAAATTCTTTTGGAAATTTACCTTGTAGCTTTGTCATGATAATATCCTCCTTTTTCTGTTTTACTATTAGTTCCATGTAAAAAATGTGCTCTTTTACCGCTGTGGCCATTGCTATACTTTCCCTGTTAGCCACCCCTTTTTATCCAGACTGATTTGTATTCCATCTTCATCTGCATCATCTGTTATTTCGTCAGCCACCATTTTCAATCTGGTTGTTGCATTGCCCATTGCAATGGAATAACCAACCGCTTTAAACATGGACAAGTCATTATCTCCATCACCAAAAGCAATCGCATCCTCTGCTGTTAATTTCAAATACTCCAGAACTTGCTTAATTGCCCGTTGTTTATCTAACCCTTTCATTGCAATCTCACCGCTGTTAGGACCAAATAAAGGGACTGTGGTATGATGAATCAAAAACTTATTACTATATTTTCTATAAATCTGATTAAATGCCAAAGTGTTATTGATAAAAGAGATTTTATTAATCTTTTTGCAGTCCAACGGCTTCCCTAGATACTTCTTCAGCAACTCATAAAACCAGTATAACTTTTGGTCAACTGCATCAAACGATTCTCTTTCTTTCACTGCTTGCTTTGCAACTTCTTCACGAATCTTATCAATACAGTTACCACTTCCAAAAAGGCCTTCGTTTGACTCTAAATAGTACCCGATATCGTACTTTTGAAAATAATTGATGATTTCAAGGACATCAGACTCACGCATGGTCTCTTGATAAATCACTTCATTACTTACTTCAATATATCCTCCGCCAGCCCCAATAATCCCATCAAAACCTACTGCCACAATATCTTCGGTAATTTCAGGCAATGATCTGCCTGTGCATAAAAAAGCCAAATTCTTTTCCGCCCGAAACTGCCGGATTGCTTTTATGCTGGAAGGCAAAACTTTGCCGTAGCTGTTACATAATGTTCCATCAACATCAAAAAATGCAATTTTCATTTTAATAATCAACCCCTCTTTCTCATTTAAATTCACCTATGCTCACTCATCTCTGCCTAACAAAAAAACCCAAATAAACACTCTCCATTCTGGGAACGCTTATTTAGGTTAATGCCTTTTGGTAACACACCTGGTTATTTATTTTTATAAACTCTTACAATTGGAATATGAATGATTCGTTAGTACTTACCTGCATTTCAAGTATATACAATTAACCGCTTCACATTACAAACCAATGCTATAAAAAAAACACCAACTAATGTAAAAAAACTACAATAATTGGTGATGCCTGATCGAATCAGTAACACTCCATGCTTCTTATCTATTTAAATTCTAACAGTAGCAGCCATAATTGTCAATATGTTTTATGTTTTATCATACTTTTTCCAATTAAAACCCTGCTCACCACTAAACCATTAACTGATAATTCTCAATATCCAGCTTTTTCCCAAACTTTACTCCCACTTCCCTTATGGTTCCGCAATGAACAAACCCCAGTCTCTCATGGAGTTTGATGCTGGCTTCATTTCCTGCGGTTATAACAGAAATGACCGTATGAATATCATCCCGTTCCTTTGCGGTCTCAAGTATGGCAAACGCCAGCTCTCCGGCAATTCCTCTGCGGCGATAGTCCTTATTAACATAAACAGACAGCTCCACCGTTGCCTTGTATGCCTCTTTGGGGCGGTAGGATGAAAGACTTGCATAACCCACTGTTTTCCCATCCACCTCTGCCACAATCAACGGATGATTTCCCACGTTATGTTCCTGAAACCAAACCAACCGTTCTCCCATGGACTTAGGATTTATGTCAAACGTGGCAAGCCCGCATTTGACCTCATAATTATAAATGTCCAAAAGCTCCGGCATGTCTTTTTCTTCCGCGGTTCTGATGATCATATAGCTTCCTCCTTTGCCTCATTGCTCTTTTCTCCTGCTATCATACACCAAACTATTGTCCTCGTCCAATACAAATTGTGAGAAAAAATACCCTTTTTATTCCTGCTCTTTTTAGTGCCCTGGTACAGGCTTCTATGGTGCTTCCTGTGGTATAAATATCATCTACCAGAATCACGCCTTCTACTCCTTTTGGTATTTCTCCAGCAGAAAATGCCTGCTCCAGATTCTTAAGTCTGCCCCTTGGATCAAGCCCCTTTTGAGGCATGGTTTTTCTATTTCTGACCAGAATCTGAGAGCAGACAGGAATCTCTAAGTGTGCTCCGATCCTGCGGGCCAAAAGCTCTGCCTGGTTAAATCCTCTCACTCTTTTCCGGGAGGGATGAACCGGAACCGGAACAAGCACCGTTGCCCTCATACGACTGATCACCATCCCGTATCTGACGCAGACAGCTTCCCCATAAAAGTCTAAGTACTCCCGTTTATTCCTGTATTTAATTTTTGCCATGGATTTTCCGGCTTTTTCGTCATAATTAATCAGTGCTCTGCCATACTCAAAGGTGCGCTTGTGCCTGACACAGTCAAAACAATATTCCACATCAGGGCTTATGATCTCCTTGCCGCACTTCTTGCAGACAGGATCCCTGACAAATGATAGTTTTTTTACGCATTCCCCGCAGATCAGACTGCCTTTTGGCATAACAATCCCGTCACAGACAGGGCATCGTCTGGGAAATAACAGATCAATGAAAAAAGAAAGCTTCATAGAAAGGATACTCCTTATAGAATAATTGGGATGAAAAGAATGATAAGATAATCAGACCCGGTTATCGTCTATACCGGTAATACTTCAGCCAATGATCAGGGAACAGGCATACCTGACTGTTCCCCTTATCATTGGTGCAGGTTCTCTCTTTATGACAACCTGTTGATTTCACAGATCCGGTCCTTTAAACCGGAATACCTCCTCTGTTCCATCTCATTTTTAACCATTTCCCCGAATACTTCCGGTATTCCCACCAGACAGACGCAGGACTTTGCCCGGGTCACTGCCGTGTAAATTAAGTTTCTGGTCATTAACATCCTGGGACCGGGAAATACGGGGATGACAACTGCCGGGTATTCACTTCCCTGGGATTTGTGGATGGTAATGGCGTAAGCAAGCTCCAGCTCCTCTAGCTGCTTAAAACTGTAATCCACCATACGTTTCTCGTCAAATTCCACAGTTACCAGCTCGGCAAAGGCATTGATCTCCCGGATCACACCCATATCTCCGTTATATATTCCGGTTCCCTTATCAACCGGGATTCCGTATCCGTTGCGGACTTCCCACTCAATGTTATAATTATTTTTGATCTGCATGACCTTATCCCCCAGCCGGTAGGTGATTCCTGATACTTCCTTTTCGTCCTTACCCGCTCCCGGGGGATTTAAATATTCCTGTAAAATGGAATTGAGCCGTTCTACTCCGATCACGCCTTTTCTCATTGGGGTCATGATCTGGATATCATAAGTCTTTGCATGGACATAGCCTGGCAGCTTATCCCGGACCAGAGTGATCATGGCCTGGATGATGGCATTAGGGTCCTCTCTCTTGATAAACAGAAAATCATTACTCTTTTTCCCCAGAGAAACCGGCTCGCCTCCATTGATCTTATGAGCATTGACCACTATGTCACTTTGGGTTGCCTGGCGGAATATCTTAGTCAGCATGACCACGTTAAAGCCTTCGGAATCGATCATGTCCCGGAGCACATTTCCCGGGCCAACACTTGGCAGCTGGTTTACATCTCCCACCAGGATGAGCCTTGTTCCGGGATTAATTGCTTTTAAAAGTGACTGCATCAGGTGGATATCCACCATGGAAGTCTCATCAATGATCACTGCATCGGCATCCAGGGGATTTTCTTCATTCCGGTCAAAATGCATTCCAAGGGAACGGTCATCTCCCGGAATTCCGGTCAGCTCCAAAAGCCTGTGTATGGTTCTGGCTTCATATCCGGTGGCTTCCGTCATCCTCTTTGCCGCTCTGCCAGTGGGAGCTGCCAGAAGAATCTCCATCTCTTCCCGTTCAAAAAAACGTATGATGGTGTTAATGGTGGTTGTTTTACCGGTACCTGGTCCTCCGGTGATAATGAGAAGCCCGCTGTTGACCGCCTCCACAACTGCCTGGACCTGTTTTTCATCCAACTCAATCTGCTCATCCTTTTGGATCTTTAAAAGCTGGGTCCTGATCTCCTCCTCTGGCATTTGTCCTCTGATATTTAAGTCGTAAAGCATTTTTGCCACATTCAGCTCCATGTAATAGTACTGGGAGGCATATACAATGCGTTTGCCCTCTGATTCCCGGATAACAAGGCGTTTATCCAGCTGCATGTCCATCAAATGCTTTTCTATAAAAGAAGGTTCTATTCTGAGAAGCTCCGAAGCCTGAGACAAAAGATCTTCTTCCGGCAGATAGGTATGGCCGTTTGACGTGGCCTGGAGCAGGGTGTACAAGACCCCGCATTTGATCCGGAAATCGGAATCAGTAAAAATGCCTGCTTTTCTGGCAATTTCATCTGCCATTTTAAATCCCACGCCCGGAATATCATCTGCCAGCTGGTATGGATTTTCCTTTAATACGCCGTAAAGCCTTGGACCGTATTCATGGTAGATCTTTACCGCCAGATTCATGGTAATTCCATATTCCTGAAGAAACATCATGGCCTGACGCATCTCCTTTTTTTCCTCTATCTGCCCGGATATGGACATGGCCATCTTTTCACTGACACCCTTTACTTCAGAAAGCCGTTCCGGCTCTTCTTCCATGACACGGAAGGTGTCGGCTTTAAAGCGCCTCACAATCCTGGCAGCCAAAGCAGCCCCGATTCCCTTAATAGCCCCTGAAC
>JAEWRS010000163.1 GCA_023398855.1 Bacillota bacterium | reverse complement strand
GATCTGGACAGGGAAAAACCAAAATTCCTGCCCATTGCTTAACCAGACATAAGTAAATCGTCCAATGCAGTTTCTCATGGATCCGGGACTTACCATTTTGGTTCCTCCGCGCATTTGTGAAGGCTTTTGGGGAACATTTGACGGTGGAGGTCCCATGGGCATGGGACCGCCCTGGGATGTATTATTAGGAGGGAATGGGGGCATAGAGTTACTTCCTTTCCGTTTGTTGATATTAATATTATATGAGTCATACGGAAAGTAGTTGACATGAATCAGGCGAAAATTAGGCTTTGTGGATCCTGATGCAGGCATGAACTGTTCTTGCCTTAATTGATTATTCCAGGCTTGAGAAGACGGTTCATTCTGTTCATTATTTTATTTTACGATTCCCCCGTGGAAATAACATTCATAGACCTGTAGATCTTTATAATATATTTCTTCGTATCCCTGATACCATTTGAAATCCCCACATACCTTGCAGTTATAAAAATAATCGTTTTCCTGATACAAGGCCGGACCCCGGAACGGTTTATCCGTGGGTACGGCCAATAATGCTGCCTTTAGGAAATCACTGTTAAAATGATTGCTTGTGACACGTCCGGAATAGTTCATGGCATAGACAGGAATGCTGTTCTTCCACACAGCCTCTTCACCGGAAAAACATTCACCTCCCAGATAGGTGTCTAAATATAACAGGCTGCCTTCCTCGTACCGTAAATCATGGGAGCTGGGTCTGGAAGACGGGCATTCCCCGCCCTTTGCGGCATATGTATTGCGTTTTGCTTTTACAAGGAAATCAATGAGTTCTTTGCTCTTGCAAGATTCCTGAGGGATAATGGAAGTGATGCAGGAATCATTGTCTTTTACTAAATGGTCGATTGTAATGTTGAAGCATTCTGATATTCTGATGAGGTTGGAAATATCAGGATATGCCTGACCGCTTTCCCATTTGGCAACGGCCTGGCGGGATACAACTATTATTTCGGCTAATTCTTCTTGTGTCAGGCCCTTGCTTTTTCTAAGGACCTGTAATTTTTCTGGAAAAATCATGGTAATACACCTCCTTGTTTTTTATTTTAACATAAGGGAGCAGTTCTTTTGTATTACCTGTCAGTTGCCATTTTGCTACTTTTACTTTCACTTATGAGTTTGGCGCAGGGGCTATTAATTCATAGGACGGATGATACAGCCCTGTAGGCGTATAATAATTTTTACCGATGTATTGAAAGCCCAGCTTTTTTAAGAGCTTTTCCGATGCCATGTTATAGGGATGATGCCCCGCATAGAGCCTATCTGCTTTTAAAACAGTAAAACTGTAATCCATGACGGCTTTTGCTGTCTCGGATGCGTATCCCATTCCCCAGTATTTTTTTCTTAAATGGAAGCCGATCTCATAGGAATGGGACTCAGATTTAAAGGGCCTGATGCCGCAGCAGCCAATCAGTTCATCTGCAGAAAGCTCAAAAACAGGCCAGTATTGTATATGAAATTCCTCATCATTGTGAATTTCTGTTTCCAGCCGGTTCCTTATATCCTGATTTGTAAAGGTTCCAGTTGCACAGATAAACTGGGTGACTTCTTTTTCTCCCCATAATTGAACAGCCAAATCCAGATCAGCGGCATTCCATTTTGAGAAGCCGGTCCGTTTGGTTTTCATAAAATACTCCCGCATTTTTGCCTCCGGATCTGTAAATGATTTTTATTTTATAACACACATTTTTTTTGCAGCTAACATGATGGAATCTCCAATGTCATCTGTCTGCCAGCTCGTAAGTCACATAAGGATGGGAAAGGTGATATCCCAGTTTTTCTGCTAAGGCAACAGAGCGTAAATCATGAGCATCCCAGCTGGGATAGATGTTCCTTTTTAAACACTCTAAAATCAGTTTTGCCCCGCATATAGTTGCCAGACCTCTGCGTCTGTATTCTGGATTTGTATCAATTTCAATTTCAATCCCTCCATGATATACGGCATAAGGAGAAGCGCCTGCCACAAGTTTTCCGTTATGCATAATTGCCGCGCCAATTGCTCTGCACCGATAATCTGCGTAATCTTTAAATTGTGAGCATAAATCAGCCGACCATGTTTCCGTTTGTGCCATTTTAAAAATCGCCTGATCAAATAGTTTTAATTCATAGCAGGAATCCAGTGTTTTGATGTAAGAATCCAGCTTTTCAGTATCAAATACATCCGGCTCTTTTTTTATTGCATAGCGTAAAGTCTTACTCACCCTGTTGCCATAAAAATCTTCTATCAACTGTTCCCATGGTTTGTCTTTTGGTATCAGTAACTTTCCGCCTATAAAACCAGTCAATAACTCACGATTGGGAATGCCTGCAAAAAAGCAGAAATCGCCAATATCAATAACAGCAGAGGCAGGATTTTCAGGGTCATCCAAACGCATATTCCCCATATGACCTTGCAGACAGGACCATATTAGTGCTTCTTCCCAACCTTCGAACAGAGCTTCTGCTTTGCTTTTGTTTATACTCATCATCATTCTCCTGTCTTAAATAATTAAAGTTATATATATACATGAGTAGAATACCATTAAATTTACTGACGATCAATTTATAATCTGCATATCTTCTATAACATGCGTAATCAGTCTTAGTAAAAACTCATTTATATGCTTTCAATATGTTCGTATTTTTCCATTTGTTTAAAAGTTCAACCTTTGAAAATCCTCCGGAGAGCAGGGCTTCTGTTTCATGTGCTATTGTAAGCGGTGTATCATAGTGATAGAATTCGCCGTTACATATTCCTAATTCTTTTTTCAGGCAGGAGAGGGCTGTAAAGTTCTTTTTTTCTTCCTCATCGCTTTCTGCCATATAATCCGTTAAAATAAAATATCCGCCCTCTTTTAAAGAAGCGTATAATTTTTTATAAAGATGAATTTTATCCTCCAAGCTGAAATGATGTAAAGATTCCACAGAAACAGCGGCATCGTATATATTTTCTTTAAAGGGAACTTCAAAATAGGAACCATTGATAAGCGTAAGCTGTTTGTCTGGAAATTTGGCCTGCAGTGCTTTCAACATGCCACTAGCCAAATCTATCCCTGTAACTATTGCATGAGGATTAACTTTAAAATATTCACTCAGTTCCAGTCCAGTTCCACAGCCTAAATCAAGTACTTTGCATCCGGGGGTCATAGGTAGCTTGGATGCCGTGTAGGGATAAAAAATTTTGGCTGAATCAATAAAATTAAGTTGGTGGTCCTCATAGCCATCTAGTCTGCTATCAAAAAAGTCTTCCATTTTTTCTAATTTCAATATAAGATCCTCCTTATAATCAGTTCTTAATAATTTCCATAACACTTTTTCGCCGAAACACTCTGGATACTCCTTAAACAATTCTTTTATGACTCCTTGATACCATATATAAGAGGTGATATAATCCCGTTATTATTGAATAGGAGGTAATGCTGATGAATTTTACTTACAATCCAAACCAGATCGTACTGTTCCATTCTGACAACAACTTACTTGCAGAGGTGACTTTTCCAGAAGTTGATCATAATACCGTGGATATTAACCATACCTTTGTAGATGAATCCCTGAGAGGTCAGGGGATTGCTGGGCAGTTAATGGAGGCTGTTGCAGAACAGCTGCGCGCCCAAGGGAAAAAGGCCATTCTCACATGTTCCTACGCTATAAAATGGTTCGATCAGCACCCGGAATATACGGATCTGGTGAAGTAGTTCCTTTGATGTTCAATTCACTAATAAGGTAAATTTGATGATTATCATTTATCTATTAGAATCTACTTTAGAAATTTTTACTAATAACGTACCAATTCGTAATACTGATTTGGGATAATCAGTTACGCCATTTTTTTTATTCATAATTTCCTTTTGAATTACGATATGGCCTATAATTAACAGACAGATAAAACCATACATATTCTACACTATAAAGAATTAAAGTTCTTTATAATATTTCCATATAAAGTAATCAATTATGGAGGGAAATCCATATGAATAATTATATTGATTCCGAAGATAATTGTTATTCCAGTTGCAGGCGCCGCTGTAGCTGCGGTTCAACAGGCCCAACCGGACCCAGGGGGTGCCAAGGACCTAGAGGCTGTCCCGGAGCCACAGGCCCGACAGGACCTAGAGGCTGTCTGGGTCCAACCGGACCAACAGGATCTACGGGCCCAACAGGAGCAACAGGTCCGACAGGTCCAATAGGATTGACAGGAGCAACAGGTCCGACGGGTCCAATAGGATTGACAGGAGCAACAGG
>JAEWRS010000120.1 GCA_023398855.1 Bacillota bacterium | reverse complement strand
TGGATGAGCTGTTACAGGCTGTGGGCGTGGAAATCAACAGGAATCCCACTTCAAATTCAGATTTAATTATTGGGATCATGGAAGAGATACTGAAATCCTATGACATTGAATTGGATCATATGATTGTTGATATACAAAGAGAATTAAAAAAATGTGAACAGTTTGCAAAAGCAAAGGCAGGGAAGGAATTAATACATTCCAGCTTTCATGCTAAGTTAAGAGAATTAAATGGAGAAGGTATTATTATTGAACAGTTAAAAAAGCTATATGAATTGTATTGTTCCACTGATATTGACTGCAGAATCTATCCTGTAATAGGCAGTGCATTGCTTTACTTAATACTCACCCCTGACGTTATCCCTGATTTTGTGTTTCCCATCGGTTATTTTGACGATGCAATTGCAGTCTCTATGACAGCAGAACGTCTTTCCAATGAATTTCATATTACTTTATAGGAATTAAGCCTGGCCGGTATGCTGATACCGGCTTTTTATATGAGACCGGTATGCCGTTATTCTCCTCATGTCCCGGATCTGCTCCTTTATGTTCCATAAATGCAACAGCTGTTGCGTTTTACTAAATCATTTTTAACCAATGGTAACACTGTTGCAAAAGCCAGAATATAGTGTTGGTATAAAAATATAGAGGAGTGCTATTTCATGGAACAAACCAAGGCCCCTGCAAGGGAAGTGTCATTTGAAAACTATTCCCAAACTGGTCTGACCTTCCAGCAGGCAAAGGAAAAACTGGATCAATTCGGTGAAAACACCTTTAAAAAAGAAGGAATGAATGGCTTTACTATCTTTTTCAGGCAGTTTCTCAATCCATTAAGCTTTATACTGATATTTGCTGCCGCACTCTCGGTTTGTATGGGAGAGTATTCCGATGCAGCAATCATCGCCTTCATTGTCTTCTTAAACTCATTTTTGAGCTTTATTCAAGAATATCGTTCAAGTAAGGCTGTTGAAAAGCTGTCACAGTTAATTGAACGTAAGGTTCTGGCAGTCAGGAGTAACAAGCAGGTCATAATCAATGCCAGGCAGCTTGTTCCAGGCGATGTTGTTTTATTACGAGGGGGAGATGTTGTACCGGCAGATTTAGGGATTATTGAGTCCTACAGCCTTTCAGTTAATGAATCACAATTGACCGGTGAATCGGTTCCCGTGATCAAGGGAACCAATCTTATGAGCGCTGATGACAGCCTGCTTTTCACCGGCAGCATTGTTGAAGGGGGGCATTGTAAATGCGTTGTTATTGCCACGGGCAATCAAAGCAGGCTGGGTATGATTGCAGAGCTGGCCAATGATACAAGAAAAGTGACTCCTTACCAAAAATCCCTTAGGGAATTCAGCACCTCCTTGCTGCGTATCATTGGTACAGCAATTCTCTTTATGCTGGCAGCCAAGGCCTTTACCATACACGGGATCAGTGATCTGGGAGAATTATTGATATTTGCCATTGCTCTGGCAATGACCGTTGTACCGGAAGCCCTTCCAATGATCACCACTATTAACTTATCCTACGGTGCTCTTCAATTAGCAAAACAAAAGGTTATCGTAAAAAGGCTGGCGGCCGTGGAAAGCCTGGGCAGGATTAATCTACTATGCACGGATAAAACCGGTACATTGACTGAGGATCATCCGACTGTGTCCAGCATTATTTCAGATAAAGAGGCCCTGTTTCAATTGTTCGCCTGTGTTTCCATTGAGAATTCACTGGTTGGAAGTACTAATTCCATTGACCGGGCGCTCTTACAATATGTGCCTGAAGAAATCAAGGCCCAGGCATCGGCTTGGATACAGCTTCAAAATTTCCCCTTTGATCCTGCTGCCAGAAGAAGAAGAGTGATTGTGCAGAATACAGAGGAAAACAAATCTTATTTTTTAGTGATCGGCGCGCCGGAAACTCTTATGGGGCTTTCCAGCTATAAGGAGAACCTGCCATTCACACATCTGGCTGCAGAGTCAGGAAAAAGAGGAATGCGCCAATTGGCCATTGCTTATAAAGAAATTAATTTCAGCCCTGATTTCCATATTCTGGAGCATGAAAAGGAACTGGAGTTTCTGGGCTTTGCCGAATTACTTGATCCTCTCCGCCAAACGGCGCAATCCACAATTGATAAGGCAAAGCAGCTTGGGATTGACGTAAAGATCTTAACAGGTGACAGTGCTGAAACTGCCCAATGCATCAGCAGAAAACTAGGGCTTTCCAGTGATGGAGATAAGATTTTTGCAGGTGATGAGCTGGATCATATGACTGATATGCAATTGGAAAAAACTTTAAGGGAATGTTCTGTTTTTGCAAGAGTAACACCTGAACAAAAATATAATATCATTAACCGTCTTAAAAAGCACCATGTCGTTGGTTATCAAGGCGATGGCATGAATGATGCGCCTTCTCTGAAGCTGGCAGATGTATCGGTTGCTGTCCACAACGCAACCGATGTGGCAAAAGACAGTGCTGACATTGTATTGCTTGAAGATGATCTGGGTGTAATCATAGACGGGATTCAATATGGCCGAAGTATTTTTGTAAATATTAATAAGTATATTAAACACGCCATGATTGGAAATTTAGGCAACTTCTTTTCCATGATATTCTTTTATGTGTTTTTTTCCGCTGATATCCCCATGCTGGCCATTCAGCTTTTAATTGGAAATATTATTCAGGATATGCCATTAATGACTATATTTTCTGATCGTGTTGATCCGGAAGAAGCAGGAAAACCTCAGGCAGCCAGCCAGGTTAAGACATTCATGAATACGTCTTTATTATTGGGTACCTTCACAGCCGCTTATTATTTATTATTCTTCCTGTATACCGGTACGGATTCAACGCCTCTGACACAAACCATGTTGTTTCTGTTTTATAATTTCACTCAGCTCCTGATTATTATTTCCGTAAGAAGTAAAAAACACTTTTTTTGGAAGGGAGCAAAACCTTCTCCCTTATTGCTTGTCTCTATTGCAATATTTATGGGTGTCTCCATTGCACTTGTATATATCCCTTTTACTGCCAGAATAATGGGGTTTATGCCTTTGCCTGTCATTGACCTGGTAATTCTCGCAGGGACTACCGCAGTGTTTATCATTATGCTTGATCTGATTAAAGTAGGGCTGGACAAATGGAAAAGGGTTCTAAAATAATTAACCTGTATGTATGCACGCCTTTCCACATGGTAATAACATTAAGGGAAGCCTGATTCTGACTTCCCTTAAGCATCCACTATAATTCTTAAACACAGTCAGATTAAAAATTGGTGATCAGCACTTCAACCGTAACCGCATTCCGCTCTTTAAACTGATAGCTGCAATTTGAATATGTATTATCAATATAATGTACCTGATACCTCTTGCTCCACTCAATTAAAAGCTCATTAGACAGCCCCTTATGATACAGGACATTGGACAATGCAAACAGGACCCCCTGATCATGGAGGCGGTCCAAAAGTTCCAGGAGGGCTATCTCCTCCCGTTCTTTCCAATCCTTGAATCCCCTGTTCCCATCGTTATAATTCCCTGTGGAAATCAAATAAGGAGGGTCGCAGTAAACTAAGTCTTTGGGTCCCAGACCCGTAAAATCCATTTTCATAAAATCAAGATTGGAAAATTCAATATTCTTTTCATGAAGGGCCTTGCAAAACTCTCTTAAATTCTTTTCGATATTTCCGTTAAAGGAACTTCTGTTCCTTCCAAAGGGGGAATTAAACTCATGACTGTTATTAAAGCGTATCTGATGGTTAAAAGCATAACAGGCCAGCACAAACAGCTCCGTTAAATCCTTTGTCTTATTATAATCCGACCGTAAGTCATAATAGCCTTTCTGATTCTGCTGGGTCAGCTCATACTTTAAGATCAGCCCCTGGATCTTCTCCAGGATTTTCTCTGTATCCATGGAACGAAACATCTGGTACAGCTCAATCAAATAGGTGATCTGGTCGTTGCAGATGATCCGCTCAGCATCCACATTAATCCCTACGTTAAAGCCTCCTGCAAATACATCCACAAAGGTGCGGATATCCCTGGGAAATGCATCGAAAACCGGTCCCAGGATCTTGAATTTCCCCCCTGTATAGTTTAGAGGGCTCTTTATGTACATGGCGGCACCTGCTTTTCCATATAGAAAAGAAGTTCCCGAAGCCGCTCCGTTTCTTTCACTTTCCTGCTTTTATATCTTCGGTAAGGGATCTCATAGATCTGAAAGGTCTCCGGTCTTCCGTGTTTTTTCATTGCTTTCTCTATCTCAGCTACTGTCATAAGCCCATCCGTACTGTAGCTTAGTATGATATGCTTAAACCGGGCATTTTCAAGAAGCTTTTCAAAGGCAGGAACTGCTTTATGCTTCATGCAGAACTCTGATTTCTGCCCCTCATCGGACCTCTGTCCCGTGACTCCCCTGACCTCCGGATAATCATATCTGGCAGCAGTCTCAAGAACATGATAATTGGATAGATACTGACGGGCATTATAAGGGGGGTCGATGTAAAGGATGTCTCCTTCTGTCCTTGTTAACAGGTCCACACCATTTTCATTGAAACAGCTGTTCTGCTTTCCGTTGCTGGTCACGGGAAGGCGGTATAACTCATACCGTTTATAGCTGCGCCTTTCCCAGGTTTTATGAAATGCCCCATAGGTCCCTGAAGTATTAGAAACAAAAGGGATTCCCTCCACGATACAGGCGACCAGGTAATAATACTCGTCCTCATTTAAAAGACCGGCAGCCCTCCAGTCTTCCACAGTGCACCTGGCATAGTCAATGCGCAGGGCATTCTCATCATTTAAATACATGCGGCCGCCAAGGGGAGCATAGGCGTTCTGAAAAAAACGCCTATTCCCCGGCAGCTCTTCTAATTCTTTTTTTTCTCTGCCATTAAAGAAATCCACCGGATCCCGGATCCCTGTTTCTTCCTGCAAACGGATAAATTCCGGTATTCCATCATTCTCAACGGTAGCCCGCTGCAGCACATAGGAAAAGTACAGCAGGTCATTGGAACACACCTTGTACCACTGTTTAAAATGTCTTGCAACCGCAGCAGTTCCAGAAAATATATCACAAAAGCTTTCCGCTTCCGGTGCTTTTTCATCAATCACCTGCTTGATCTGGTCCAGCAGCAATGTCTTGCTCCCAATAAATCTCATTCTTTTCTTGCTCCCATTTCATTTTAGCCTGCCTACCATTATAATGTAAAATCACAAAAAATACAAGAAAAGTTGAGCTGCCTATATTCCTTCTGCCCTGGAACCCAGTTTTTTCCGTTTCCGCTGTCTTTTTAAGCGGTACATCCGTTCATCCGCAATGTTAATAGCCGCTTCACGCGACAGTCCCAGCCCTGCTGCAACATGGACTACGCCGTAGCTGATGGACATAGGATAAATCCTACCGCCGGCTGCCAGCTTCCTATCAACCAGGGCCATCCTCTTCTTTGCCGCCTGTTCCCCACAATCCCGGAACAAAACCACAAATTCGTCACCTCCAAACCGACAGGTAAAGTCATGCTCCCCTGCAGATTCTTTCAGGGCCTCTGAAACCAGCCTGATGTATTCATCTCCGTATAAATGGCCAAACCTGTCATTAATACTCTTCAGCCCATCCATATCAATCATACAAAGGGAAAAAGGGTAGCCCTTCTGGATAAATGTGTCAATGGTCCGCAGTCCGCTGCGCCGGTTATCCAGTCCGGTCAGCTCATCTTTATAGGCCATAACCTCTAAAAATGCTTCATTTTCTTTCTGATAGGTGACATCAGTTATGAGATGGACTGCTGCCCGTTTCTCTCCCCAAAGCAAGGAAAAGGACTTTACCTGAAAGGTTTTATTGCGGAAGCATTTGAACTCATACCGGAGCTCCTGGGCAAGGCCGGTATGGGACTTTAAACGGGCCATTAACGGACAATCTCCTTCTCCGCAGGTATATTGTCCGGTATTGGGATCATAGAAATGCCTTCTGGCCGATTCATTGGTATACAATGTGTCTCCAGACTCTTCTTCTATCACAATGACCCGCTCCTTCAAGC
>JAEWRS010000041.1 GCA_023398855.1 Bacillota bacterium | reverse complement strand
ACATAAGACTAGCCACTGTTTCCTTTATTCCAACGTACCCCCATACCCCTCTTGTTCCAAAAGTATGAACAATCCCTGTAAATCCTGTGTATAACCACTAAAAACCATATCTGTTCCCTTGGAATTCCGATGGTACTTCTCTTGGATCAGTTTTTCCAGCCCGTCCAGTGCCATGTTTGCATAGATGCTTGAAATGGCTCCACCCTGTGGAGAGCCGGTCTGCGTCGGGAATAAGTTCCCTTGGGTTCAATTTTTCTTTCATCAACCACCAGGCTGCACCTCAGTTTCAAATTCTCCTTCTTTTAGAAGACGAAATGTTGTAATATAGTTATCTCCATTTCTTGAAATCGTGACTCTGGCACGCTCCGGATATTGTAACTCCATTGTAAATTCAAAGTAATCTTCTTTCATCACTGTCGTTTCATAATGTCCAGTTAATATATAACCGACTATGTCTTCGATTTCAAAATATCCCCCGTACCCCTCTTGTTCTGCAAGTGCATACAATCCCTGCAACGCTTGGACATAATTTCCAAACACCTCTTTTGCTAATCTTTGAATGTCCTCATAAAAAACTAGCTGTATATCTGCTTTTGTATATTCATTCTCCATCGCTTTCGTAACAATACTATGAGTTTTATAATTTGGGTATTCTGGCTTATGATCAGTACCTGCGATGCCAATTCCTCCTGTAGGTGGTAATTTTAAGACTTTGATACTCTTTGCTGCCTCTTCGCTTAAAATTTTCACCTCGGTATAAAAAGTGTTATCTCGTTCTGTTATAGAAACCTCTGCAATTTCATTGGGAAGAAATAGATAAAATTGGACTTTTCCTCTGGTAACAAGCGCAGTCTGCTTATCCGTCCGAAATCGCTTTTTGTATTTATCAGCGGTACTACTATATAGTTCTGTCAGTCCTTGTAATGGACTCAAATAATCTCCAAATGCTTCTTCGCATAATTCCTGAACATCTGTATAAAATGTATCTTGTATTCCTGGTCGCCGCCAATACAATCCCAGTTCACGATCATCAATTTCACCCTCCTTATCCATTTCTTTTACCTTAATTTCTGAATAATCACTGATATTGAACCTAGAATTGAAATCAGTTTCATCTTCGGTTTGTATATCTTCCTTTTTTATACCTTCTTCTCTTCCTACTACAGCGCCTTCCTCGACCTTCATAGTTAATTCTGTGCTAATATTAAAAGTTGTTTCCATATTTTTTTCACCTTCCTGCTGGTTCGAAAAATTTGATTGATTGGTTATATTTCCTGATTCTTTTAAACGATTACAACCAGCTAAGAATACCACTGCTACAGCCACAAATAGTAAGTTACTTAGTTTAGACATAAACCCTCCTCATAATAAAAGTTATTAACACTTATATCATATTTCAAACACCATTTTAATCCAGTCCCTTAAACTTTTTAAAATCTTTAAACTCTGAAGGATAAGAAGAGAGCTTCCCATTCTCAGCATGGCAACTCATTTCTGCCCATACCATTTCTCCTTTACTTGTATAACCCACAAAAATAACAACATGACCAGGCTTTAATGCAATATCTGCTGGTTTCAATTCTTCTTTAGGTCTATCGCTAAATTCTCCTTTCTCCCTCATTCCAGATGTATTTGATGCTTTCATGCTTATTCCGGCTTTCCAGTAACAGTGCTTTACAAAAAAGGAACAGTCAAGATACAAAGGGGTCTCAACATTGTAATTAGCCATAGTGTCAAAGTTATAAGCACCTACTTGTTTTGGGTGTATTTTTCCATTGCAATCCTTCATGCACTTTGACGGAGTTTCATTTAACTCCTTTCTCAATTGATGATATATACAGCCACTCTTTATTGTGTCAAAAGCTGCTAATAGTATTGTCTTTCGAGCAGTACTGATTTCACTATTATTAATATATGTTCTCCATTCATCTATGTTTGCATTAGTAGCTGTAGCAGGCGCAGCACCACTACTCTTACTAATTTGGGTACACACACCATCTCCATCTACCTCATAAGTAATGTAATTATATATAATTTGTGTTTTATCTGCGCTTGTTATCATTGCCCCATTTTCATCTACATAATACTTCTTACCATTATACTCCAAGATTTTTGAAGTTTCCAATTCCCCATTATCCCTAACGCAATACCACTTTTCATCAACCATTAACCAACCGCCATGTGCCATGGCACCGCTTTCAAAAAGGTAATACCACTTCTCATTATGAAATTTCCATCCAGTTACCATTTGTCCATTCCCGTTAGTAGTTTCAAGGAAGTACCATTCCCCGTTTATGAACCTCCAGTCCGTAACCATTGCCCCAACACTTGGTTCCAGATAATACCATAACCCATCTTCCATTATCGACCCATCTGCCTTTATCCACACCTTTCTCCACCCAGTTGCCATAATTCCAGTCTTTGGATCCAAATAGTACCAACTCCCATTATAATACTTCCAGCCCTTTACCATATTTCCGGTAACGGGATCAAAATAATACCAATCATTTCCGTTCTTCCACCAGCCAGTGGCATTACCTGAAGACTGATTTTGCCCTGATCCGTTTGCTCCCGGTACCATTCCCGGTACCGTATTGTTAAAATCTGTGCCAGGATTAGTTGGCTGTACACTTCCTCCCGAAGATGGCCCACTCGGCTGCGGTGTCCCACTCAGCCCTGTTGATGGTCCCGAAAGCGACACCTCATCATCAATGGTAATGGTGTTTTGTCCCTGACCTTGGTTATTATTTGAACTGCCACCTGAAGATGGCTGTGATCCTTGTCCCGGCAGGCTTATGGGTGGGGCAGGCTGACCGCCAGCATATGGATTGGGTTGTATGATAGCCTCATTTGTACTTGATCCCGGCATCCTGTTACCTCCTGTACATTATATTTTGATTCATCCAAAGTAATTCTGTATCCTTATCAATCAATTCTTTATAGGCCAAACAATATTGTTAAATCACACCACAATCTTATCCCAGACTACCGGCAGACGTTCCATATAATCTCCGCACAAAGCTGAAAATTGCTCTTCAATCTGCAGATTACTCTCTGTGATACGATAAAAATATTCTTCCACCAGTTCCGGAAACTGCTCTCTAAGAAGATTCCAGTCATCTTCCAATAATTTCTGCTTCAGTTTTAGAAGCTCCTCTTCTTCATATTGCTCGTCCTTTTCTTTTAACAGTTTTCTAACTTCTTTCATATCTTCCTTGACATTTTGATAAATAGGCTCCGGATACCAAAAGACCGTTACCTTGCTATCGTCCAGATAAAGCTTGGAATTACTCATACCAAGCAAGACTTTATAGCTTTCTGTATGCCTGCTGCTTGCCAACTGACACAAGAATAGATAACGGACTCTTTCCTGTTCATCTAAAGACTGTTTCTCTGTCTGGTGGTTAATCGCAGCATCCAAAGTTTCACAAAACAGCCGGTTTAATTGCGTTCTGTCTGTCTTCAACAACTTCTTTTTCTGTTCCATCCGCTTACTGCGGTAATCCTCTATGCAAGCTTGTAACTCCTCGAACCGTTCCAATATCAGTTCCTCCAAATTCCTGCCGCTATTTATTTGGCCCCTTTAACAGACTCCTTTACCGTGCTAAAAAGTATCTTTGCAATCTTCCCCCAGTCCGGCTTGTCTTCTTTTAAGCAACTGAAGGTACCATAAAGCAAATGTTGATCTAATTTAACTAAATATACCTGGTTATAGCTTTGACCATCAATCTGATACCCATGGTATTCGAACCAGTAAATTTCATGCCCATTTTCTGTTTCCAATTCCCCCTGCCCGCGAATTCTAATTGACGGATTCACATTTTTTAAAATCTGCTGGCTCTGAAGTGCCAGTTCCTTTGTTCCTCCGCTTCCAACGATCATTTCCAGCTGTTTAAAGGCAAAACTTACCGTTGCGTTCCAATTACACACGATAAACTCCGGGCCATTCCGGGATGGAAATTTTATCTCTTTCATTTGCTCCGGCATTACCATAAATGATGCCGGAAGATACATACTGACACTGGTACAAGGAACATCGATACATTCGAACGTAATTAAGTCATCTCCGGCATAAATACCCGTTTCAACCGTTGTATGTGTTTGTTTTTCAATCTGCCATTTTGTCTCTAATAATTCTTCATCAAAATATGCCATCTGCCAGTTCTCCTATCCCTGGTGAATTTCAATCAAATCCAAAGTTTTTATATAGATATCACCGGCTTTCAGTTTAATGCTGCCGGCAGCTTTAATCCGTAATTGTTCCGGAGTCTGCATATTAATGGAATGGTCACTAAGCATAAACTTATGCCTTTGTTTGGCCGAAACGCTGATTTGCCCTTCGTATAACGTCAGAGCATGGTTCTCACCAGTCGTCAGATAACGATCATGATAGTCTGTATCTTCCCCTAAATCCATTGGCAGACAGCGACAGGCAAATCCCTCCCGTTCATCGGCACAGCCAAAAGTCAAAAATATCTTTGCACCTTTTTCCGGGATCGCATAAACACCATTTCCAGTTTCCGGATACCACTCATAGAAATAATCTCCGGTAGAAACGCCGCCATCGATCTCAAAGGCAATTTTAACCTGCTCATCTCTCACTTCCAGGACAGTTCCCAAAAGCTCCATTCCGGTGAACTGTTCCAGATAAACAATTTCACTCTCTTTTTCCTTACTCAACAGATAGGTAAACATCAACTCGCCTCGCTCGAAAGAGGCCTGCACCTCGAAAACCATGACAGATTCCCCCCAGAAAGTAGTCGTGTCCCCCAGTTGACAGTAATCAGGACTTTTTACTTCATATACCATCTGCATGTTCCCAGAACCATGACCGCTTCTTAGTATATACACATGATAATCCTCTTCTGAATACTCTGAAATCTCGGCCGCCTTTCTGATGCCAAACCAGATATCGGGCTTTCCCACCTCTATATCTGCGATAATATAAGTTCCCAGATAACTGGCCAGCCGTATTGCAAACTCCCATTCTGTTTCCTGGTAACGGATCACCGGCTTGTCAATTGTTATCTCTTTTCCCGCTGTACAAATAACCCTGCCATTGGCGGACTGGACAATTGTTCTGATTATGTCCTCATAGGTGCTTCCCACGTCTTGAAATGATTGACTGTCCGTCTTACGATCCAGCATACAGGAACCGGTGGTGGCTTCTAAGAATATTTTTTGCACATTTCCAGCCACAACGGTCTTGACATCCGTCAAACATCCGTTAAAAATTGTTTCTTTATCCTTTGTTATTTTCACAAAGCTGTCATAAAGCGCCTCTGGCTTCCAGGAGACACTTAGATCCAGTAACCCTTCAAGTCTTAAAACGCCATGATGATTCAGCTTCCAATCAAACTTGAACTTATGAACTTCTAATAACGGCACTTCTGTTTCAACTGTAACAAAATTGTTTATCTGAATTTTCATAAGCCCCTCCTACAATTTTATTCTTGACCCTTTTACATTGAATCCTTCTCTATCGACTGTCAGCTCAGTTGTCCCCTGACGGATACTGATTCTCTTATTGGCATTTAATTCAATCAAGGAATTCTGGCTTGCGATCTCCATCCTTGCGCCGGCTTGAATTCGAATGGAACCGTTACTTACAATTTCTATTCCATCCTCATCAGACATCTCCATATACGATCCATGATTATTCGTTAACAGAATCCGGTCTTTTGCCAAACGGATCTCTTTTCCTTGTTTATTACGCCAGAACTTACAGCTTGGATCTTTTCTCAGGCCGCTCCCGGCCTCATGATAAGCACTGGCAACATAGGCTTGCTCTTCTTTACCAGTGGGGAAATACAGACGGATACCATCTCCTTTTTCCGGCATACAGTACCAGCCGGTTCCATCAGCAGAGGAATAGACCGTTGCATAAGAAAACCAACGTTCTCCGGCATGATCTGCATTTTCATCCCCCTGCAGCGTTACCTGTACCTGTTCTTTCTGAATTTTTGTAACAGTTCCAAACAGGGAGGCTCCTGAAACCTTAACATTGTCCTGCACGTTCGTCTGAAAAGCGGACTTCGGCTTCATATAATAGGTATGGTATAGTTCGTTTCCCCACATTCCGGTTTCAATCTTCCCGACAATCAGTGTCCGCCCCTCAATTACGCCCTTATCCCCTAGTTGATAGATATCCCGGCTT
>JAEWRS010000549.1 GCA_023398855.1 Bacillota bacterium | reverse complement strand
GTTCCATACTGTGCGTTACAATAATAATCGTATATTTTTTTGCCAGCTCCTCCATTAACCCTTCCACTTGCATTGTGGATTCCGGATCAAGGGCACTGCAGGATTCATCCATCAATAAAACCTCAGGCTCCACTGCTAATGCACGGGCAATACACAGGCGCTGCTGTTGTCCGGGTGAAAGATCAAAAGCAGATTCTTTCAGTTTGTCCTTAACTTCGTTCCATAAAGCCACCTGGTTCAAATTCCTCTCCACAATCTCATCAAGACGGGCTCTTTGTTTTATTCCATGATGCCTTGGACCAAAAGCCATATTATCATACACTGACATTGGAAAGGGATTGGGCTTTTGAAAAACCATACCAACCCTTTTTTTCAGTGCAACTACATCCATATTCTTATCATAAATAGAAACATCATCAAGCAAAATCTTTCCCTCCACCCTAACTCCTGGTATTGGGTCATTCATACGATTAAAAAGACGCAAAAGAGAAGATTTACCGCAGCCCGACGGCCCGATTATGGCTGTAATAGCGCATTCCGCAATATCCATTGTAACACTCCTCAGAGCTTGGAAGTTGCCGTAAAAAAGGTTTACCGCATCTGTTTTTATCTTGGTTCTTTGCTCAGACTTTAACATTCGATCATCCATTCGTCACCCTCGCTAACCGACCCCTTATTAATACTTTAAATAAGAAGCTCTTATCCTTTATAATTTTTTAAATTTCTATCTTCCTTTTTACAACAACTATTAATTATACAATACTTCAACATAATTAAAGCATTATCCATGTTAATTATAGGTAAAATTCTTGTAAATTTTTTAGTCAATAATCCGAAATACACTTTTAGATTCATACTGTTTGAGTTCCCAAATCCTTGTTTGTTTATACTTCATCTTGTACGTATTATAATATCCTCCCCATAATTTTTTATTAATATATTACAAGAAGGTGAATTGTAAAAAAATCATGACCATCCAATGGTTTTTATATTTCCTTTCCATTACTTTTCCATAACATGGATGGCTAAGCGGCCAAATCAAGCGTGAGCATCATGATATGACCGTTTGCCCCAGGAAAGGAGCTTTCATACACTCGAAGTAAGGACCACCGAATTCTGACTTTTGTCCGTGATTGGGCTACCGGTTAAATATCTATGCTGCACAGACATTTTCAACAGGCTAAAGCCATGCTAAAAAGAGAGCGTTCATTTTGATTGAAAATGAACGCTCTCACCATATATTGTTATTTAGCCGGATAATGAAGCTTACCGAAATTATGATATTTTCATTTTTTTAATAATTTCTTCTAATGACTCCATCAAAACCTTTGCTTTTTCAAATTCATTTGCTCGAAGCTGCTGTTGAATTCTGGTTTCAGTCTCTTTTTTCTTTTGCTCCAGCAGCAGATAATCTTTATCAAAATAATTAGCATAAATCATCTGCCGGAATTTACGGATGCTCATTCTGCGCACAGTATTGTCTTCTACCAAAAGTACATAGTCCATACAATTTGCCACCGTATAATAATCATGGGACACCATAAGAATTGCGCCTTTGTACTCTGAAATCGCCTGTTCCAATGCAATCTGCGCATAAACATCCAAATGCCCCGTCGGTTCATCTAACAGCAGGAAATTGGCCTTTTCTGATGAGAGCACCGCTAATTGAAACAGATCTTTCTCTCCACCAGATAATTCACTCACTTTCTGGCCAAGCGTATCTCCTTCAAAACCATATTTTTTCAAATAGTTTTCTATATCATTTTTTATACCAAAGCCTTTTTCTTCGAAGATCTCAAGCAATGTTTTCGTATCGTCATATAATGAGCCGGTAATCTGTGAAAACATACTGACCTTTGCATCTTCACTGATTCTGATCGTGTCTTTCTTATTTTCAAAGATTTCACATAGCATTGTAGTTTTCCCGGTTCCATTACTTCCCACAATTGCTACATGTTCTGATGGCTTCATTTCAAAATCCACATGTTCAAAAAGCTGTTCATCAAATGCAACGCTGTAATCCGTCAATTCCAGAATATTTTCATCTTTCACTTCGTTTTCCAGTCCAAAATGAATCTCCGGCTGTTTGATATCCACGAAAGGTGCCTTTGTTTTTCTTGCTTTCAGCCGATCCACCAAAGTCTGTCTTGCATGTACAGCTCTACCAAGAGAGGCGTTGTCCATTATCGTAGCTTTGGCTCTGGACTTTTGTAAGATTTTACTTTGACGGTCAATTTCCGCCTGGTCCGCAGCTGCAGCTTCCTTTAAGTCAAGCTTTGTAGCAAGGAGTTCATAATTATATTCTGTATAGGTTCCATCAAATTCCTGAACATCCATATTTTCCATGTGAAGTATCTTGTTAAAGCAATGATTTAACAAGTACCGGTTATGGGTGATAATAAGAAGAGTTCCTTTGTGGGCATTGATCAGATTCCTTAATGCATTTAAATGCTTAAAATCCAAAAACACATCCGGCTCGTCCATAATAAGAAATCCCGGGCTCAGCATCATCTCTTTGATTACCTGAACCAGCTTAAATTCTCCGCCGCTGAGACTGTTGATTTTCTGTTCTTCTAACTTTTGTAAATCAGCTAGTTTTAATTGCTTTTTAATATTGATTTCATAAGACTCACCATCAATTGCATTCCATTCATCTAATTCTTTTTGATACCCCTCAAAAATCTTTTCCAGTTCTACAGCAGTCTCCATTTCCTTGCAAAAATCAAATATTTTTTGTTCATGCTTTACAAATTCGTCGCTGAGATATTGAAATACAGTCATATCTTCTCTTGCATCTAATTGAGAAAACTGGCTGACATATCCAATTTTATCTGCCCTATCAATCATTATTTTCCCGTCATACAAATACTCTTCGGGGTACATGAGCAAGTCAATCAACGTACTTTTCCCTGTACCATTGGTGCCAATCAATACACAATGTGTGTTATCTTCGATTGTAAATGAAACTTTATTATATAAATCCTTTTGCGGATATGAGTAGGATAAGTCTTGAACCTTAAGCATAATTATCTCCTGTGGCATTTATTTTTAACATTATTGGTCTCATAAATGCATTACTCAATATAAGTTGTCCACTTCTTGCATTTATTACACCAGTATATCACGAAGCCTAATGTTTCATCAGCTACTTCTATATCGTAAGTAAAATTTTTTCTATCTTTAATGAATCCTCTAACCTTAAAAATTCTCTCATGTATATCATCCTTTCACGCCTAAACACTAACTCATTCTATTTATTGCTGCAAACATATGCTATTGGGTTTTTGGTTCTGCAACAGGGCTGCGGACTCCACGTTCGGTGAGATGGAGTACTTATACTACATGGCAGAACTTCCGTCTTTCCCCAAATAGTATCTGTACGTATAATTTTATCACACCCTCTCTGCTTTTACTATATAAAAGAATATGCAAAAAAGCCGATCAGGCTCTTATTCCTAATCGGCATCTTTTCTTACACTTCTTCATTTTCACACTCAACCTCTGTCCCATCCAGAAACACAACCATTAGCTCTCCAGTCTCAAAAACTTTAATACATTGTAGAACTCTCAGCATAAAATCTGATTCCATATATATTAATGCCGCAGTCTGATTCACCAAACTGAGAAAAGGGTTCGCCCAGAACCCCATTCCAGGCCATAATAAACGTTTTTCCAGCGTACTCTCCTCAACATGCCGGTTTGCACACCCCATAATACCTTTCACCTTATACCGCTCAATCTCCAGCTGCACACATTCCCAAATCCACGGCTCAATAATCGCTTCATGGTCATCCTCTATATAAAACTTCTGTATTTCTCCCTGATTCAGCACCCGCTTCTTAGAAACAAAATCCACAGTATAGCTCTTTTGCAAAACCGCGTCGTCTTTGTACTTCTCATTTTCAAGCATACTCTGCAAAGTGGTCACCTGCCATTTTGTGCTGTCATCCCAGTTAATAACCCCTTCTCGTTCAAATTCAAATATCCGCTTAATATAATCAACTGTTTTCCCACTAAGAAATTCATAGAATAGCCGCTTTACAATATCTGCATGCTTCCGGTTAATCACCAGCTTCCCATCCTCATCAGTATCATAGCCCATGAACCTTTTGGTGCTCATCTTATGCTGCCCCTTCTCAAGGTGTCGGCGGATCCCCCATGTTAAATTTTCCGAAATAGACCGACTCTCATCTTGGGTCAAAGAAGAAAGAATCGTTAGCAGCACTTCTCCCTTGGCATCCAATGCGTTTATATTCTCCTTTTCAAATATAATTCCAATCCCGTGACAGCTTGGATGCAGTAATTGTGATAACCGCTTCCCACTGCTCTGCCTGAATCTCCATCTTCAGACGGTTAAATTGTTTTCTGTCCGAATCCACACCGGAAGCTATTTCAAAAAACATCTGTATCTCCCAGCTTCCTTTACCGAATCTCTTATCCAGAATTTGTTCTACTTCTGAAAGAAACCTTGAATAATCCCAGTCACTGTGGTTCATCCGGCAATAAAATGCCACTTTGTTAATCCTTCCTGCAACTACCATAAATATCAGAACTCCTTTCGTTTTTTGGTAGTCTATTAATCACTCCAAAGCCCTCTAAAGTCAAGCAATTCAGCGGTTTCCACCATCTCGTTTTTCCTTTTACCAGAAACTGCTTTTATATCATGATGAGCTTTTTTTTCATTACAGAAGACAAATATGCAGGCATCTGCAAATGGATCCATTCCGGACTGAAGCTGTACCATGGATACATGGCTGCCGATCTATTTGCGGAAGTCAGTAGCACCAATCGCAAGATATATATGCCTGGCATCAGCAGTAAAATGATTCAGCATTCCCTCACCAGCTTTTGCATCAGTTCTGCCAAGAGTGGAATGTGTGTTCTATTAAGCCTAGCTGGTCAGCCTGGACTTTACGGTGCTGGTAATAATAAGCATGTTTCGTAACTCCATTTCTTTTACACCAGTCCTCAACCTTTAAGCCACTGGTTGCTCTGTCAGCAAAACGCTCCTTCCACAGGATGACATTGTTAGTTTTCATTATGATTTTCCTCCAGTAATCTTATTGATGGAAGAATACCCGTTTTAAAACCCAGATGGAATGTCGCCTTGTTTTGGAGCACTTTCTGTTGGCAAAGTCTTCCCAGATTCCCTGCCAATCCGAAGGGAATTGTTTATAGTAAAAATGGCGAACACATGAAGTTGGTCCATGTAATTAAACAAAGCTTATAATTATGCACTAAATTAGAGCTTTCATGTACTCAATGGCAGTTGAAGGACATTTTTATGCATGATAAAATTAAATCATATGGTAAAAATTGTAAATGATGCAAACTGACAAGTGAATAAAAAGAAGAGGGATTATCATTATCACGAGCAGGAAGGCCATGACGAAAGAACATAAGTACAGGGGGGGCGTGAACCAGATGGAGCTGTTTCAAATAAGTATTCCGGTGTTGGAAGAAACCTGCAAAGGACTCAGCAAAGATATTGAGCATTATACACGGATCGCAGACGAGGTAAAGGAATGCTGTGATACCCTGACAGGCAGTTCCTGGGAAGGATATGCAAGGGATTGTTTTGTAAAAAAGAGCCAGGTATGGTATCATGAGACAAAGCAGTTTATCGGACAATTGACCGCACTGCATAACACTTTGTTTAAGAAAGTGCTTCCAAGAGCCATTGAGCTGAATCAGAAAGCTTTGAAACTGCCGGAACTACTGGGAGGAGCGGGAGGCGGATCCGGAAGTGCGAACCTCTTAACCTATAGGGAAGACAGTCAGGAAACCATTGATTACTGCCACCGGATGCTTCAGGCAGATTACGATGAGGCATGGGATCTTCTGGAGTCAGGGAAACGAGAGATCAGCAGCCTGTCCTATGCGCAGGGAGCAAAGGGGGCACTGACCGGTGGGCTGGAAGAATGCTTCCGGGAAATTGCTGCACAGAAAGCCAGACTCCGGGCTCTGCAGTCAGAGCTGTGGGACTATGGGGAAGGGATCAGGGAGCTGGAAGCAGAGGTCCTAAAGGATATGTCCGGGTATGAAATGCCGGAAGGCTGGACGGAGGAACTGGTGGAGCTCCACCGGCAGCTGGCAGGCTTTAAAACCGTAGAGGCCGGTGTGCTGACCCATAACTGGAGCCAGCTGCAGGAATATATGGATAAGGTGTGGGATACACTGCCGGAGAGGGAACGGGCGGAGCTGCTGAAACAGGTAAAGCAGGAATTAATGGGAAAGGAGATTTTAGGAGTTGATGATCCCAGAAAGCTGCTTGCCATTGCAGTTTTGGAAGAAAAGGGGTATCTTGTAATCAGCAACCGGCAGGTATCGTTGCAGACAGGAACCGTGGAAAAGGCGGTCCAGGAACTGACCGGAATCCTGATGAAAGACAGACCCTTCACAAACAGCTGGAATGAGAATGGGAAGTTGTTGGAACAGAGGAAGAATGGGCAGGAAGCATCATTAAAGTTGATTGAGATCCTTAAATTACTGCCCGTGGAGACCATGAAAGAATTAAGGAAGTCAGCTGAAGCAGGACGGATATCAATGGAAACATATGAGAGACTGAAACAGATGTGTCAGTGGTATCAGCTGCCAAAGGTGGAGCAGGAAAAACTTCTGGTTTTGCAGGAACTGGAAGCAAACAAAGACCGTTTGATGACAGACCTGGGTCTTGATGAAAAGGCGTATGAGCAGATGAAGTCTCATCAGCTGGTGATTGTAGAGCTGTGGGGAGAATATGAGAATAAAATGGAGGCGTATCAGCTGCTTAATGTGGGAACCAAACTGGACCTGTATGGCCTGGAGGGGAATCCGGAAACAGAGTACCTGTTTCTGACAGATCCGCTGCTGATGGAGTATGGAAAAGAGGAGCGTCTGGCGCTGCTTAAAGAGATACAGGGGCAAAACGGAGTACTCAGCCGGGAAGCATATGAAAGAATAACGGGTAAATCAGATCCTCATGGGCTGATGAGTGCTAAAATTGAAATATCGCATTCAGGCAGTCTGATTAAAATGACGTATGGAGATGTAAGGAATTCCCTGGCACAGTCAGAAAATGAAAGAATCAGTGGTTTTGCGTTTGCCCTGCTTGCAGCATTAACTGCTACCTATTCATATAAGAGCAATAATCCGGAACCATATGAAGGGAACCTGGATTCAATATATCGTCTGGACCGTCTGGAAGTGGAGAGTAAAAACGGATTTAAGAGCTATGAATATGTGCCATTGTCATCAGAAACGTTAAAATGGCTGAATGAAAAATATCCAATCGCTGGGGATTCTGGTTTTGTGGGTAA
>JAEWRS010000478.1 GCA_023398855.1 Bacillota bacterium | reverse complement strand
CTTTGTTTCCCCTGAATTTGCAGTCGTCACTTCCTTGCCGGTGCTGCTGCTGCAACCAACCAATGCTGCTGCCATTACCGCTGCCATTGCCGCTGTAAACCACCATTTCCGTTTCATTTTACTACCTCCCTTTAATTAGTCAGTTTATATAGTTATAAGTAAATGTTACAATTATTTTTGTATACTTTTCTCTTGTACTCATTAATTATAGACCATATTTTATCCATATTACATAGACTAATGTGACAGGTACATGGTATTTTGTTATATTTACCCGATTCCTTGTTTTATCCATTTACGGTATTGCAAAGGTGACTTCCCTTCTGCCTGAAGAAAACTCTTACAAAAGACCGAAGCATCGTGAAACCCACAGGACAATCCGGTTTCCGTTACACTCAATCCGGTATCTTCCAGCAAACGCTTGGCCTCCATAATCCGGTAAGCGGTTAAATAGTGCTTTGGAGAGATTCCTTTGTATTTCATAAATAGCCTGTACAAATAGGTCCGGTCAATCCCCACATAGCTTGCAATATCCCCGATCTGTATAGAATAGCTGTAATTGTGGCATATATACGCTTCCGCACGTGATAAATAGCTCTGCTCATATTCTCCGCCTTCCTTTTCTTTCTTAGAAAACCGGGAAAACAGCAGATAAAAATACCCTGTCATTTCATCTAAATTATGTCCTCCGTTTTGAAAAGAGGACACCAGCCCTTCCGTATAGGTGCGCCACTCATTTCCATGGCTAAAATGATAGACATATCCATTTATCTCCTGGCGGTAATCGGATAAAAGCCGTTCAGCTTCCGCGCCTGCAAATGCCGCCCAGGCGTATTCCCACGGCTCGTCCTTATCGGCCTGATAGTATGTCACCTCCTGGGGTTTGATTAAAAATGCCTCACCCTCATGTAAAACGTATTCATTTCCTCCTGTCCTGTAAATACCTTTTCCTTTCAGCACCACATGCATCAAATAATGCTTTCGTATTGCCGGGCCAAAAAAATGGCCGGATGAACACTGCTCCTTGCCGCAATAATAAATGGTCAATCCCCTCGCCGACTGGTTCATATGAACTCCTCCATACAACAAAATGACAATTACATGAAACAAACATCCTATCATATTTTCTGCTGTAATTATACAATATTCTCATAAGACAAACAAGGAAAAACAAGGAGGAAGGAACATGTTAAAAATTACTTTTATGGGAGCCGGAAGTACGATATTTGCCAGAAATGTCCTGGGTGACTGCATGTGTACTCCGGTGCTGAGAGATGCTGTGATCGCTCTTTATGACATCGACCCGGTCCGGCTTTCTGATTCGGAGCTGATCCTGGACGCAATCAACAAAAACGTGAATCAGGGACGGGCTGACATTAAAACCTATCTGGGAACGGAGAACCGGAAGGAGGCGTTGGCAGGTGCCACCTTTGTAGTGAACGCCATTCAAGTGGGAGGATATGATCCCTGTACCATCACGGACTTTGAAATCCCCGAAAAGTACGGCTTAAAGCAGACCATCGCAGATACTCTTGGAATCGGTGGTATTATGAGAGGATTAAGGACCATTCCTGTTATGGAGGATTTCGCCAGAGATATGGAGGAGGTCTGTCCGGAGGCCTACTTTTTAAATTACACCAACCCAATGGCAATTCTAACGGGTTACATGCAGCGTTATACGCCTATTAAATCTATCGGTTTATGCCACAGTGTTCAAGTATGCTCAGAAACCTTATTAAAGGAACTTGGTATGGAGGATAAGCTGGAAGGAAGAACAGAAGTGATTGCAGGGATCAATCATATGGCCTGGCTTTTAAAGCTATATGACAGAGAAGGAAATGACCTCTATCCGTTGATCAGACAAAAAGCCCTTGAGAAAAACCAGACAGAAAAGCATAAGGATATGGTCCGTTTTGAGTACATCAATCAATTAGGTTATTATTGTACTGAATCCAGCGAACATAATGCAGAATATAATCCATTGTTCATAAAGTCCAGGTATCCGGATATGATCGATGAATTCCAGATCCCTCTGAATGAATATCCAAGGCGGTGCATCAGACAGATCAGCAAATGGGAGGCCGAAAAAAATTCCATCTTAAATAACGGGGATATCACCCATACCCGTTCCCGTGAATATGCTTCTTATATTATGGAAGCTATTGTGACCAACAAGCCCTATAAGATCGGCGCAAGTGTATTAAACCATGGGCTGATCGACAATCTTCCATATGACTCCTGCGTGGAAGTCCCCTGTCTTGTTGATGGAAGCGGAATCACCCCCTGCCACATTGGGCGCATCCCTACTCAGCTAGCAGCCATGAACATGACTAATATCAATACCCAGCTTCTCACCATTGAAGCAGCTCACAATAAGGAGATAAAAACCATTTACCAGGCCGCCATGCTGGATCCCCACACTGGTGCAGAGCTTAACATAAAGGATATCCGTTCCATGGTTGATGAACTCATTGCCGCCCACGGCAGCTATATGAACATGTACCATTAAGATATATCGCCAGGAACTTTTCATTGCAAATTAGGTTTGCTGACTGTATACTTGACCCTATCAGGCAACCATTTAGAAAGGATGAAATGACAGGGTCTTTTACCAAGGGGGGAGTATATCTTTGAACGAAAAACAAACTACTTATAAAAATGTAGCCGGCTTCCGCTGCTTAAGAAATATTAAGCGGCAAACCAATGATTTGTACCTGGTCCACTGTGGAATTCAACAGTGTCCTCCGGCATACACCTACGACCACAAGATTCCAAATGAAAATCACCTTCATTTTGTACTGGGAGGGGCAGGTACTCTGGAAGTTGACGGTAAACAGTACGATTTTAAAACCGATGATATCTTTCTCATTCCAAAGGGACATCCCGTTCTTTATCATGCGGACTCTAAAAATCCCTGGGAATATATGTGGATCACCTTTGATGGAGAGATGTCGGATGCCTACTTAAGCTATGCAGGTTTATCTGCCCAGATTCCTGCCATCCATTCCCAGATACCCAATCAGCTTTATCTTCCCATGATACATAAAATTCTGGATACCAGTGAGCTGACATTTGCAAATGAGATCAAGCGGGTGGGATATTTATATGATATCCTTTCCACTCTGATTGAAATGCAGAACACCATAAGAAACCTGAAGAAGAACCAGTATGATTATTCCATTGATACTTATGTTGATTATGCCCTTCAGTATATCAAGCTGAACTACGACAGGATCAAGATTCAGGATATTGCAGATTATATCGGTATCAACCGCTCTTATTTAACCACGATCTTTAAAAAACAGCTTCACGTTTCTCCTCAGGAATATTTGATGAGGTTCCGTCTGGGAATCGCTGCCAACCAACTGGCCACTACCACCTTATCCATTCAGGAAATTGCCACTGGCATCGGATATCATAACCCTTTGACCTTTTCCAAAATATTCAAGCAGGAATACGGAGTCAGCCCAAAGCATTACAGAGATGAAAAACGGCAGCCATAAAAAACAGGAGGCTAGTCCCAAAGGACTGCCTCCTGTATCATATTCTATCGTTCTGCCAACACTTCGTTAATCTGGGATACCAGAACATCACAGTCTATTCCATGAACCTGGCAGGCTTCTTCCAGGGATTCGCCCTGAGATGACGGACATCCGAGGCAATGCATACCTGCACGCATTAACATAGGTGCAACATTCTCGTCCATCTCAAGCAATGCGCCTATTAACATATCCTTTTGGATCTGCATCTTGTTTTCCTCCTTAAAAAGTTGTATTTACTGTCTTTCTAATATAATACTTTTCCCAGTGATTAGCAAGGACTAAATTCCCCTTTTTTCTTCCAGTTCCATTTGCTGAAGAATTTTTCTCATTAAGAAGTCTTGACATTGTATACAGTATTCATATATAATATATTCATACAAAGATTGTATGAATTATAATCTTTGATGGAACTCATTCATAACTTACACTTATACAATAGATCTTACGGAGGTACAATACTATGCGAACAGAATGGAGAGCTTTCACAGGCGGTGTTTGGGAACGGGAGATCAACGTCAGGGACTTTATACAGAAGAATTACA
>JAEWRS010000436.1 GCA_023398855.1 Bacillota bacterium | reverse complement strand
TCCGGTCATGGATGAAGCAAACCGGATGATGGAACAGGGAATCGATATTTTAAAGCTAAATATCGGAAACCCGGCACCCTTTGGGTTCCGGGCGCCTGAGGAGCTGCTGAAGCAGATGAATGAAAACCTGTGCCATACGGAAGGCTATTCCGATTCCAAAGGACTGCTTTCGGCCAGAAGAGCCATCGTAACATACTGTAAGAAAAAAGGAATTGAACAGGTGACATTGGATGATGTATACACCGGAAACGGCGTAAGTGAGCTGATCACCTTATGTATGCAGGGACTGTTAAACTGCGGGGATGAGATTCTGGTCCCATCCCCGGATTATCCTTTATGGACCGCATCGGTGACCCTTTCAGGCGGAACTGCTGTCCATTACACCTGTGATGAAGCAGCGGAATGGTATCCGGACATTGAGGATATAAAAAGTAAAATCACAAGCAGGACCAAAGGGCTTGTTATCATTAATCCCAATAATCCTACGGGCACATTATATCCGAAGGAAGTCCTGGAAGAAATTGTAGAGGTATGCCGGCAGCATGGCCTGATCATCTTTGCCGATGAAATTTATGACAGACTGGTTTTAGACGGTCTGGAACATGTGTCCATTGCATCCCTTGCTCCGGACCTTTTGACCATTACCTTTAACGGCCTTTCCAAATCCCATTTGATTGCAGGATACCGCTGCGGCTGGATGAGCCTTTGCGGCGATAAGTCCTTTGCAAAGGGGTATGTGGAAGGAATTAACCTCTTATCATCCATGAGGCTATGCTCCAATGTCCCGGCCCAGTCTGTGATCGGCCCTGCCCTGGAAATGGAAGAGGAAACAAAAGAGCTGCTGGTGCCAGGGGGAAGAATCTACGAGCAGAGAGAATATACCTTTAAGGCCTTAAATGCCATTCCCGGGATTTCGGTGATAAAACCCAAAGCAGCCTTTTACATGTTCCCCAAAATCAATACCAATAAATTCCATATTTATGATGATGAAAAGTTTGTCCTGGACTTTTTAAAGGATAAGAAGATCCTGCTGACCCATGGAGGAGGGTTCCATTGGGAAAAACCGGATCATTTCCGGGTGGTATACCTGCCGGAACTAAGCCAGCTTAAAATGGCATGTGATCAGCTGGCGGATTTCATGTCCTATTACATACAAAAATAGGAGTGCCGGGCCTTGATAGCCTGAAAATATCAAAAGAGCATTGGGCCGGCGGATTGCCCGGCTGCCCAATGCTCTGCATGTTAATTTTGCTCCGTGAGCTTAAGATAATTTCCAAGCTCCCTGTTCCAGCCATCAAACTTCTCATCCTTGCGGTGATCGGTCAGGCTTAATTGTTCCTGCAAATATTTTCCCATATAGTCTGATACCTTTTTGGCGCCAAAGTAGTTTAGGTGATCCCCGTCATCCCGGGAGTCATTTGCCCAGTCAATGCCAAGGGTATCAATCTCTAAATTCAGGTCAATGTAAGTTAATTGGTTTTCTTTGGCAAAGGCAGCAGCAGCATTGTGTTTGGAGTAGGACCAGCATTTTGGTGACGGGGCACTGTACAGGATCAGCTGGATGCCTTTCTCCTTACATAGACCTTCGATTTTATTTAGGTACAGTAAGGGCTGGTCATCAATTACATAAACATCATCTGTTTCCGTGACATAAGGCCCGCTTTTGTAAGGCTTCACGATTGCGCTGTATTGATATCCTTTATAGACCGTTGTCGGTGCCAGTTTTGTCTTATGTCCTATTGCCTTTAGCATGTAAAAGTGAAAAAATTTCCAGTTATCATGGTATTTGTAAATGGGAAATATTTTTTTAACTGCTTCCTCCATGGAAGTTTCAAGGGAGTTGATGTATTTGAAATCCCGGTAAAATGCATTGGTTTCCAGGAAAACAACTTTTGGATGCTGGCTTTTAAGAATGCGTTCCAGTAAATAGTAAGTATCCTGCAGCTGCTGGCTTGGAACGCCGCAGTTATATCCGGAATACCCGTAAGTATTCCAGATTTCCATGGGTGAAATGCTGGCACTGCATTCACTGTCCCCGATGGATACGTAGTCTATGGTGTCTTTTGGTTCCTTTAGAATGCCGTTTGCTTTTTTATACAGGCTGTCTCCCACGTTATTATAGGGAATAAGCGAGTAGGAGGCAATGTACAATAAAATAAAAAGTACGGTTAAAAATGAAATTGATTTTATCCTGTTTTTGTTTTTCATCACATCACCTCTTAAAATCCGGCATAAATAAGCTTTGCAGGCACATATCCGTCACCGTAAGCTCCTAAAATAATAATAAGGAGGATGGCTGTATACAGAAAGCTCCAGCGTGCAGCCATATTCCAGCCTGAAATCCTGTCGCGGATTGAGATTCCCTTTTCATGAATTACGCCCACCGTATATACCGCAAGAAAGCCTAAAAACACGGCAAGATAATCCGGCAGGGTTAGTCCAAGCTTAAGCAGAGAACCGTCTGTGACTGCTGACCAGTGAAAACCGGTAAAAATGGACAGAAACATTCCCATGCCTGAAGCCAGACTGTTTGCCCGGAAGAAAAGCTCTCCAACAAACACAATCAAAAGCAGCTTTATTGTCTGGAATGTCCGGTACAAGGTGCCGGACCGGTTGATTTTCAAGGCTGAGGTGATCCTCTGGACCCCTGGTTCTATGAGATTCCCTGATAAAATAAGGACAAAATAGTACATTCCAAAGAAGATATAGTTCCAGCCGGTTCCATGCCACAGCCCATTTAAAATCCAGACACCAAACAGGGCGACTGATGAGGAAATGACTTGCCCCATATGCTTTCCGAATTTAGCACGGGAGCTTTTTCCCAGATTCTTGACGAATCTGGTTAAGGATATGGGATAAAAGATATAATCCTTTAACCAGGCACCAAGTGTCATATGCCATCTTCTCCAGAATTCTGATGCGGTCTTGGAGAAAAAAGGCTGGCGAAAGTTTTCGGGAATGGTTATTCCAAACAGTTCTCCGGTTCCGATTGTCATATCAATGCAGCCTGAAAAGTCTGCATACAATTGAAAGGTATATAATATGGCACCTGCGATAACGATGATCCCGCCGTAATGATTGGGGGTGTCGAAAATAGTTTCTACCAGCAGGTTAAGGCGGTCGGCAATAACAAGTTTTTTAAACAGTCCCCACAGCATCCGCTGTAAGCCATAGGTGATGTTTTTGTATTCCAGGGGCTTTCCCTGATACAGAGCCTGGGCAGTCTGAGAGTAGCGGCAGATCGGGCCTTCCAAAAGGGAAGGAAAAAATGAAAGATACAGTGCCAGCCGGCCTAAATTGTCATCAGCCTCTATTTTTTCATAATAAATATCAATCAGATACGAAATTGCCTGAAGAGTATAAAAAGAGATCCCAATGGGCAGGGCAAATTTCATGGAAGGGAGAAGCCTTGGAAATGAAACTGCCTGAAGTAAAAAGTTTATATTTTCAAAAAAGAATGCTGAGTATTTTAAAACCAGTAAAATACTCAGCTGCAATCCAATCCCAAACCATAAGATTCTGCGGCGTTTGCTTTCATAAGCCTTTTTCCGGGCTTTTTTATCTTCAGAGGGATATGCTCCTGAGAGATAGTCTTTTTTGCAGGAAGCGAGCCACAGACCTATATGATGGATGGAAAGGGTAGAAAAAACCAGGTACACCAGAAGTCTTCCGCTGAAGGAGAGGAAAAAGACATAGCTGGCACACAGCAGGATTCTATAGCGGCAGTGCTGGGGCGTAAGGTGATAAGCCAGCAATACAACTGGTAAAAAGATAAAGAGGTATAAAAGTGAGTTATAGGCCATGGATTATTCCTCTTTTAACCGGTTGATCATCCTCCACAGTGCTTTGGCAGAATTAAAATTAGCGGGTACCATGTCCATTGGAGTAATTTCAATACCAAAGGCATCCTCAAGCTCTGGGATCAGGGAGAGAATGGAAAAGGAATCCAAAAGTCCGCCGTCGATCAGTGCTGTCTCTGTTTCATAGTCAATTCCAGGGTTAATTCCATGTAATATTTCTAATAATTGTTCCATAATGATAATCTCCTTTATGATTGAAAATAGTTGAAAACGTCGGTTTGAAGACTGGGTCTGGCAATGCGGATATGGTCTTTTTCTGAATAGAGAAGGACCTGTGGTAAATCTCTGCTTAAAAATAAGGACATTCCTTCTGTTACAGAGTAAGCACCGGTCTTTTGGAAAATAAGCGGATCACCCACTGTAAGGTCTTGAAAGGGGTACTGCTTAACCAGTACATCACTTGCCGTGCAAAGAGAGCCGCAGACCGTCCATTTCTTTTGCTCCCCTTCCCGGTGATGAAAAGGAAGGATAGGAGGTTTTTTCATGGCCAGCATCTGCCCGTAATAGTTTAGCTGGTGAATTCCGCCATCCACAATGCAGTAAGGCTCCCCGTTGTTTGTTTTTATATCCACCACCCTGGTCACATAAGAACCACAGGGAGCGGCAATAAATCTTCCCAGCTCCAAAACAACTTTTCCGCCAAAGGTAAGGCTTTTAAGAAATCCTGCAAGGCCGTTTAACAATTCAGCCTCCATATTTTTTTCTTCTTCAAAGTAGCAGATGGGAAGTCCGGGTCCATATTCCAGCTTTTTGACTGTAAAACCATATTGAAGATATAATTCTATGCAAAACTGATCCAGCATCTTCAGTTCATGTTCCAGCTTCATGAAGGATTTTTTTTGTGTACCGGAAAAGTACTGGATTCCTTCAATAGCCATAAATGGATAAGGGCTGCCTGCAATGATCTGTCTGATCAGGCTTTCATCCATACCGAACTGGTTGCCGGATGTCAGCCGCAGAAGAACCCGGACCGGTATTTGGAGACGTTCCGTTATGGCTGCAAGCATTTGCCAGTGGGAGAGAGATTCTACAGTATATATAATATTGTCTCCATACTGTTTTAAGGCATATTCCATATCATCGTATTTTTTATGTACTCCTGACATGACGATTTTCCCCATGGGAATACCGGCTCTTTCACAGATGGCAAATTCGCCGGGAGAACAGACCTCAAAGGAATCCACCTGCGCTTCCAACTCCTTAATGACAAATGGATTGGCTTTCATGGCATAGCATAATTCAGTTTCCGGGCTAAGAACATCCCGGATTCTTTTGATTTGCATTGACATGATATCCGTATCAAACAGGTAGAAAGGAGTTGGGTACTCATGAAGAGCATATTCTAATTTCGTTTCATTCATGGCTGTTTTATTTCTCCATTTCCAATAATTTTTTTCGGTCTATTTTACCGTTTGCAGTGACAGGCAATGAGGGCAGGGGCTTTAAAACAGAGGGAATCATGTAAACCGGCAGGGATTTTCTCATTTCAGCTGATATTTCCTTCTCATTCATGTCACCCACATAAAAGGCAAAAATCCGGTTTTTTTCCTGGTCAAAGACGCAGCATGTCCGATCAATGAGGGGATAACTGTTTAAGACAGCTTCAATTTCTTCCAGTTCAATGCGGTGGCCCATGTGCTTGATCTGGAAATCCTTACGCCCGGCAAAGCAAAGCTCTCCGTTCTCATTATAAAAGGCCAGATC
>JAEWRS010000387.1 GCA_023398855.1 Bacillota bacterium | reverse complement strand
GTCCCGTCCCTATTAGATATAATTTAAGCCACAAGCAATCATGCCTGCGGCTTACCGTTTTAGTGGAGATAGTGGGATTCGAACCCATGACCTCTTGAATGCCATTCAAGCGCTCTCCCAGCTGAGCTATACCCCCATGTCCGCTATTATAGCAAAGCATTAAAAAAAAAGCAACAATATATTGCATTTATTTTTTAAAATGTTATAATAATTCTAGAACATTTGAATATAGTTGTCTTCAGGGCAGGGTGTAATTCCCGACCGGCGGTAAAGTCCGCGAGCGCAAATTGTGCAGAATTGGTGTGATTCCAATACCGACAGTATAGTCTGGATGAAAGAAGATGTGTTAAATAGTGATAATACACCTGTCTATTTTTAACACCTGAAAGACCTTCTTTCAGGTGTTACTTATTTTTAGGAGGCTTTATCCATGAATATGACAAAAAAAACAAGTAAACTCACTCTCATGGCCATGCTCTGTGCCTTGGCTTTTGTAGCCGTTGTGGCTATCCGGATTCCATTGATCCCCATACTCCCTTTCCTTGAGTATGAGCCTAAGGACGTTATCATCCTGACCGGTGGCTTCCTGTTTGGTCCCATGTCCGCCGCATTGATTTCTGTTATCGTGGCTTTTGTGGAGATGTTCACCATCAGCAGCACCGGTATCATCGGACTGATCATGAACATACTGTCAACCGTTGCATTCGTTTGTCCGGCAGCTTATCTGTATAAGTGCCGACATTCCTTGTGGGGAGCCTTTTGGGGCATGGTGTTAGGCACTTTTCTTATGACACTGGTCATGGTTTTATGGAATTATCTCATCACTCCCATATACATGGGGTATCCGAGAGAAGCCGTTGTCAAACTCCTTTTACCAGCCTTTATTCCCTTTAATCTGCTAAAAGGCGGGATCAATACGGCCCTGACACTTCTCATCTATAAGCCTTTAGTAACCACCCTGAGACGATCCAATCTTATGATTTCCGACTCAACTGCTGCTATTGATGCTCCCAAACACCGTATTTTTAACTTGGGTATGACACTCACTGCTGCGGTCATTTTAATAACCTGTATTTTGGCGGTTCTGGTAATGAAGGGAATCATTTAAAATAAACGAAAAAGCGAAAGGATTCCCAGCCATGGGATAAATCCTTTCGCTTTTTCGTCATATCCTTACAGTTACATAATTTCTCATAATCAGCAAAGCAATTGCCCGATTAAAAGACAACGGATTAACCAAACGGATTCTCGCTCTTATAAAGCATCCCTTTTGGTTGGTTAAATCCAATCTCTTCCACTCCAAGATACTTAAATACCTCAAAAATAGCCTTTCCATAATGTCCGAATGCAACCGCACCGTGATGAGGGAAGTTTTTCTCGATGAGTACATGACGGTAAAACCTTCCCATTTCCGGAATTGCAAATACACCGATGGAACCAAAGGAACGTGTGGCAACGGGCAGCACCTCTCCCTGGGCAACGTAAGCGCGGAGTAAATTGTCCGCAGTGCTCTGCAGGCGGAAAAATGTGATATCACCGGGAGCAATATCCCCTTCAAGGGTACCCTGGGTAACCTCCTCAGGAAGGGTTCTCGCCATGATCATCTGGTACTTCATGGAACAGGCAGAAAGCTTTCTGGAACAGGTGTTCCCACAGTGGAAGCCCATAAAGGTATCCTGATGGGTATAATCATGCTTACCCTTTATATCTCCTTCATACATATCTGCCGGAACTGTATTGTTAATATCAAGCAATGTCACTGCATCCAAACTGATGCAGGCTCCGATAAATTCGCTGAGAGCTCCGTAAATATCTACTTCACAGGAAACCGGGATGCCCATTCCTGTTAAACGGCTGTTTACATAGCATGGAACAAATCCGAACTGTGTCTGAAATGCTGGCCAGCACTTTCCGGCAATGGCCACATATTTACGGTAGCCTTTATGAGCCTCCACCCAATCCAGGAGTGTGAGCTCATACTGAGCAAGCTTTGGAAGAATCTCTGGCTTCTGGTTTCCTTCTCCCAGTTCCTTTTCCATATCTTTTACCACATCTGGAATCCTTGGATCGTTTGCATGCTTATTATAAGCTTCAAATAAATCCAGCTCTGAATTTTCTTCGATCTCTATTCCCAGATTATAAAGTTGCTTGATGGGTGCATTACATGCCAGGAAGTTTAAAGGGCGGGGACCAAAGCTGATAATCTTTAATTGGGATATTCCAACCAAAGCCCTTGCCACAGGAAGGAATTCCTCAATCATGTCAGCACATTCTTCTGCCGTGCCAACCGGATATTCCGGTATGTACGCCTTAACATTTCTAAGCTTTAAATTGTAGCTTGCATTTAACATTCCACAGTATGCATCTCCACGGCCCTGGATTAAGCTGTCTCCGCTTTCCTCTGCGGCAGCAATAAACATGACCGGTCCGTCAAAATGCTTTGCAAGAAGGGTTTCTGAAATCTCTGGCCCAAAGTTTCCGAGGTATACTACCAGTGCATTACAACCGGCATTTTTTACATCCTCAAGGGCCTGAACCATGTGGATCTCACTTTCCACGATACAGACAGGACTTTCGTATATATTTCCTGCATCATACTTTGCGCCGTATGCCTCCACTAGCGCCTTTCTCCTGTTAACGGATAAGGATTCAGGGAAACAGTCTCTGCTCACTGCTACGATTCCTACTTTTAATTCCGGGATATTATTCATTGTATCATTCCTCCTGTTTTACAGGCATTTTTATTTTGAGCAAATGCCCGATTGTTTTTTTCCATTACTAAATAGATAAGTTTTCTCCTGTGATACCGATAAAAGCATGTTTCGGAAGTCCTCCATCCGGATGTCCGATCAGCCATTTGTTCCTGGCAAACAGGAGTCTATCCTCTTCATTTACCGCTTTTCCTGAAGACTCTAAATCGGTGTTGGTATCCTTTGGAAGGATCACCACACAGCGAAATCCCTCTTCATCCACATGACATGGTGCATAATGAAGCGTTGTGGCGTAAACCTCAATAATTGTCCCCGCAGGAACTAAGAATGCCTCCATTTTGCCTGAATCGTAGGTATAATCCGATGCAATATCCTGCTGCAGTCCTAAAATCAGAACCAGATCAGTTACAGCAATATTTATCTCCGAATTCCTGTGATATTCCACTGCATTCAGTTTTTTATTGTGTCCGTTGCAATAGCCTACCTGTATGGGCAGCTGACCGTAAAGTTTCATTTCCATTTCTTTGGAAACTGCCAGTTCTTCCAGCTCCTTAACAGAAGGTACATAGATCACATCTTCCGGAAGAGGCATTTCCTTCATTTTTTCCAACAGCTCACCTGCATCGTACCCTGGAACAATTTTTCCATAAGCACGGAAGGCAGGGTCTGTCACTGGTTTGATTGATAGTCCCATAATTTCTCCTCTCTTTTTATTCTCCCAACACAGCCAGATAATCTTTTTTAAACTGGCCTAGATTAGTCCCCTTGTTTTTAATATAATTTATAAAACAGCAAGCTTTTTATAGCTGTCTTTTAAATCCTCATAAAGCTTTTTGTACAGCTGATGATATTTTTTATAAAGAACTGCCTGACTTTCTTCAGGGCCAGTGCATTTATCTTCAGAGATCAGGGAATCACAGGCTGCTTCCACACTCTCATAAATTCCGCAGCCCACTCCGGCTAAAATGGCAGCCCCAAGGGCCGGCCCTTCTGTCTGGGCAACCGTTTTCACATGGCAGTCATACATATCGGCCAGCATTTGACGCCATACCGGACTTTTTCCGCCGCCTCCGCATGCCATCATCTCTCCCACGCTGATTCCCATTTCTTTTAGAATGTCATTGCAGTCACTAAGAGAATAAGATACTCCTTCCATGACCGCCCTCAACATATGCTTTCTTGTATGTATGGCGGAAAGTCCAAAAAATACCCCCCGGCAATCCGGATCCAGATGAGGAGTTCGCTCTCCCATTAAATAAGGTAAGTATATGAGCTTATCGCTTCCTGCTTCCACCTGCTTTACATCCCTGTTAATGAAATCATAGACGTCAATTCCCTGTTTTTGTGCTTCTTCCACATAATCCTGACAAAAATTGTCCTTAAACCATTTCAGGGAAAGGCCTGCCCCCTGGGTCACTCCCATCACATGCCATGCTCCCGGAACAGCGCAGCAGCAAGTATGGACTCTTCCCTTGGGATCAATAGTGACTTGGCTGCTGTGGGCAAACACCACTCCTGAAGTACCAATGGTGGTAAAGGCCGTCCCATCCTTTACTACACCTGTTCCCACTGCCGCCGCGGCATTGTCCCCTGCTCCTCCTACGACTTTTGTTTCTACGGAAAGACCAGTTTTCTCTGCGACCTCTGGCAGAAGAGATCCCGTCACCTCACAGGACTCAAACACCTTACCCAAGAGCTTCTGATCAATATCCAGCTTATCCAGCACTTCTTCAGACCAGCACCTGCCCGGTACATCCAAAAGCTGCATTCCGCTGGCATCAGAAACCTCTGTTGCATAAACTCCCGTTAATACGTGACGTATGTAATCCTTTGGAAGGAGAATGTGCCTGCATCTTCCATAATTCTCCGGCTCATTTTTCCTCACCCATAAAATCTTGGCCGCCGTCCAGCCGGTAAGTGGCGGATTGGCTGTTATCTCGATCCAGCGCTCTTTTGGCATAATCTTAAGCATGTCTTCCACTTCAGCCGCTGTCCTCTGATCACACCAGATAATGGAAGGGCGTATGACTTCATTTTTCTCATCAAGCATTACAAGCCCGTGCATCTGGCCTGAGATTCCGATTCCCTTTACATCCTCTTTTAAAACACCTGACTCAGCCACTACCTGGGAAAGAGTGGCAAGAACCGCCTCCTTCCAGTCTTCCGGCTTCTGCTCCGCCCAGCCGTTCCTGGGTTGGTAAAGGGGATATTCCCTGGACGCAGAAGTGATTACATTACCATTTTCATCAAACAAAACAGTTTTTGTCGCCGATGTTCCCACGTCAATTCCAATCAGATACTTCATCCTGTTACCTCCTCAAAAAATCTCTTAATCTGATTATAATATACCTGTATAAAAAAAGCGTGCTTTTATTTGTCCAACTAATAGCACTTTCTTGCACTTTCCTAGATTTGACTGCTTCTTAGAGAGAATGCAGGCAAATGAGTAACATCCCAGGTATAATGAAACGCTGACTTCTTACAATTCATTGATCTCATAGACATTGGCCAAGGTACAGGTTATAATTAAAAAAAATAAGGCTGTCAGTCTGACAGCCCCGTTTATTTAGGAGGTTCACATGGATTTAAGAGAAAAAATGAGAAGCGGAAAACTATACAATTGCGCGGATGAAGCCTTAATGGCAGAGCAAACCGCCTGCCTGGAAATTCTTTACGACTTCAATCAAACCCGTCCCTCGGAGTGCGGGAAGCGTGAGGACATCCTGAAAAAGCTCTTTGCGGCGATGGGGGAAAACTGCTATATTGAGCCCCCCCTCCATGCCAACTGGGGCAAGCACGTGCATATGGGAAATGACGTTTATGCTAACTTTAACTTAACCCTTGTTGATGACGCAGATATCCATATTGGAAACAACGTCATGTTCGGCCCCAATGTTGTGGTGGACACTGCCGCCCACCCCATCCGCCCCGATATCCGTAAAAATAAGGTTCAATTTAACGTACCTGTTATCATCGAAGACAATGTTTGGGTTGGTGCAGGGGTAATCATCCTTCCCGGCGTACGCATTGGTGAAAACAGTGTGATCGGAGCGGGCAGCGTAGTGACAAAAGACATTCCCGCCAATGCAGTTGCCTATGGAACCCCCTGCAGGGTTATCAGAGAAATCGGCGAGCGGGACAGGAAGTACTATTTCAGGGATTGGGAAATCGATGCCGATGTATCATCTCTTGCCTGTGACTTCCTGCTTTCAAAATAGACAGACCTGTCAGTGGCATCTGTGCTTTGCTCATCGTAATATCCGCAAAGCCGGCCTGCCAGCTCCTCAGGATTTTTTCCTTCCCCAGCTCTCCTTTATAAAGCCAAGTACAGCATTCAGAAAGGAAAATATCAAGTTCTGCCGGGGAAAAATCACACTGTCCTTTCTCCTGTGTCATAGTATAAATTATATTATTTCACAGGAGTGGTTCCTATGTTTGATCCTTATCTGGTGCTTACACCTCTGCACTATATCTATCTCATCGGCGTTATTGTGATTCTCACCGTCATGGTCCTCCGAAAGGATACGCCCCTGGTCTGTATCCTTTTCCTTTTCCTCCTTGGATTTGTAGGCCTTGGATCACTGGCAGGAGGCATTATGACCGTTTTCAATGCCATCTTGTACGCTTCTAAAGAGTTTATGGAAATCATTGCCACCATTGCTCTTATCACAGCACTGTCCAAATGCTTAAAGGACTTGGGAAGCGACTATCTGATGATGATTCCCATGTCAAGGGTTATGAAATCTCCTTCCATTACCTGGTGGATTCTGGGAGGTATCATGCTGGTATTTTCTCTCTTTCTCTGGCCCTCTCCTTCCGTAGCTCTGGTAGGGGCAATTATGCTTCCCTTTGCAGTTAAAGCCGGTCTGGATCCTTTGGCTGCCGCCATGTCCATGAACTTGTTCGGACATGGAATTGCTTTAAGCTACGACTTTGTCATCCAGGGTGCTCCGTCCATTTCCGCAGGAGCGGCCTCTATTTCAACCTCCGACCTTCTGACAAAGGGGCGGCCTTTGTTCCTTGTTATGGGCATTGTTACCGTTGTATCCGCATATCTGTTAAACAGGCGCAAGATCTCTGCCTGTTGTCAGGAAGTCCACATTCAGAATGCTGAAAAACCTCCTGTTACAGGAACTGCCGCAATCATAATGGCAATCCTGACCCCTTTGTTCTTCTTTGCCGACATCCTTCTTATGCTGGCCTTTGATTTAAAGGGAGGAGATGCCACCAGTATCGTATCCGGCACAGCCGTGCTGGTTATGGGCATTGGAGCAATTTTAGGATTCGGACGGAATTCTCTGGAAAAAGTAACTGGGTATGTTACCGAAGGGTTCCTCTTTGCCATACGGATCTTTGCTCCAGTAATTATCATCGGAGCCTTTTTCTTTTTAGGAGGAGAAGGAATTTCTTCTATTATGGGAGAACAATTTCAAAAGGGGATTATGAATGACTGGGCAATCTGGCTGGCACATAACATACCCCTCAACAAATATATGGCTGCATTTTTCCAGCTGGTGATCGGAGGGTTAACGGGTCTGGACGGATCAGGTTTTTCCGGTCTTCCTCTCACCGGCGCACTGGCCAACACCTTTGGTACGGCAGTAGGCGCCTCTGTCCCTGTACTTGCTGCCCTTGGTCAGATTGCTGCGATTTTCGTCGGAGGCGGCACCATCGTACCCTGGGGGCTTATCCCTGTTGCGGCCATTTGCAGCGTTGATCCTCTGGAACTTGCCAGAAAAAATCTTCTGCCAGTTATGATCGGTTTTCTTGCTACTTTTCTTGCCGCCTGTTTTCTTTTATAGATGGTACTGCTTTAAGGAGGGATTTCCATGTGCGGAATTGCTGGTTTTTACAATTCAAATCGCGATTACCTGAATGATAAATCTTATTACGTAAACGTCCTGGAACAGATGTCAGAAATACAGAGGCACCGGGGACCTGACGATTCAGGTACCTGGCTCTTTAAACAGGGCGGTCTGTCCCACGCCCGTTTATCCATTATTGATTTAACCACCGGCCGCCAGCCAATAACAAAAACTGAGGCCGGCAAAACCTTTGGAATTGTATACAACGGAGAGATTTACAATACAAACGAATTGCGCCAGGACTTGGCAGCACGGGGACATTCCTTTTCCACCACCTCAGACACAGAGGTGATTTTAACAGGATATATGGAATATGGGCCTGAATTTGTAAAGCAGCTGAACGGTATTTTTGCTTTTGCCATCATGGACCCATTCCGGCAGCACTTATGTCTTTGCAGAGACCGTTCCGGTGTAAAACCTTTCTTTTACACCATCCAGAATGAGGAAATCATTTTTGCCTCGGAGCTGAAAGGTATTTTTGCACACCCAGGCATCCGGCCAGTTTTAGACCGGAAAGGCTTAAACGAGATTTTCTCCTTAGGACCGGCCCATACCTCTGGCTGCGGAGTCTTTAAGGGGATCCATGAAGTGCTCCCCGGCCACATGCTTCTCTGCTCCGGAGAGGGGTTCCGATTGAAATGCTACTGGAAGCTGAAAAGCAGGCCTCATGAGGACAGCTACGAAGAAACCATTGAAAAGACTTCTTTTTTAGTCCAGGACTCAATCCGGCGTCAAATGGTTTCCGATGTACCTATCTGCACCTTTTTATCAGGAGGTTTGGATTCCAGCCTGGTTTCGGCGGTTTGTGCCGCTGAGCTTAAAAAGCAGGGCAAAAGACTTACAACCTTTTCCTTTGACTTTGTGAACAATGATAAATTCTTTAAGGCCAGCACCTTCCAGCCCTCCCAGGACCGCCCCTTTGTGGAACAGATGGTTAGATTTTTAGATTCTGACCACCACTATCTGGAATGCGACAACGTGACCCAGGCGGACCGGCTTTATGACTCAGTAAACGCCCATGATCTGCCTGCTATGGGAGACATTGACTCGTCCCTACTCCACTTCTGTTCCCTGGTCAAAAGTTATAACAAGGTAGCCTTGACCGGAGAATGCGCGGATGAAATATTCGGGGGATACCCCTGGTTCCATAAGGAAGAGTGTTTCAAGGCCCATACCTTCCCATGGACAATGGATTTGGGAACCCGGAAGGCTGTCTTAAAAGATGATTTTCTGGATTATCTTAAAATGGATGAATATGTTTTGGAAACTTATGAAAAATCTATAGCAGAAACGCCCGTGCTTCCAGAGGATAATCCCAAAGAAGCAAGGAGAAGAGAGATTTCTTATTTAAATCTCCGCTGGTTTATGCAGACACTGCTAAACCGCATGGATCGTGACAGCATGTATTCCGGCCTTGAAGCCAGAGTTCCCTTTGCAGACCACCGGATCATTGAATACGTGTGGAATGTTCCCTGGGATATAAAGACAAGAGATGGAGTTGTCAAAAACCTCCTCCGGCAAGCTGGAAAAGGGCTCCTGCCTGATGAAATCCTATTCCGGAGAAAATCCCCGTATCCAAAAACCTATGACACTAATTACGAAGCACTTTTGGTCAGCCGGGTAAGGGAAATGATGTCCTGCAGTTCCTCTCCTGCCATGGAATTCCTGGATGCACAGAAGCTGGAAAAACTCTTGACCAGTCCATCTGATTACGGAAAACCCTGGTACGGTCAGCTCATGGCTGGTCCGCAAATGCTTGCATATATCCTTCAAATCAATTACTGGCTGGAAAAATATCACATTCTTGTGAAACAAAGCAAATAGCAAATGAGGTGCAAGGGCCTGTAAAGACCTTTGCACCTCTTTGCTGACTGTTTACCCAATCTCTTCCAGGATTCTACCCATGTCCGATGTATCGCCAATGAGTATGGCCCCCACCAGCTTACCGGCCTCATGGTAATATGCCTTAAAAGTCTGGTTCTCTTCATTCACTTCTCTGGTTACCTCATAGGCTTTTCCAGGATTCTTACCTGTGTCCCCAACTGCAAACAGGGCGGTATCCATGCCGTGAAATGTGAGAGCGGCTGTTACCGTTTTATAGAAAATATTATCTCCTGCAGCATTGGCTCCTGCTGTCTTCCCCATCTCAACGGCCTGTGGCCAGATGGCATAATTAATCCCCTCATATTCCGCGCAATCCCCGCAGGCATAAATTCCAGGTACAGTGGTCTCCATGTGCTTATTTACGATTACAGCCCGTCCAGATTTTGCACCTGCATCTTCTGCCAGGGATATGTTTGCCCTGACTCCGGCAGATATGATCACCAGATCTGCCGGCAAAACCGTACCATCTTCCAGGCGGACACTTTTTACCCCGTCTTCTCCTTGGATTTCCCTAACAGATGCCTGAAATTTTACATTAATCCCTTTTTTCTGAATGATGTTCTTTAAAAACTCCCCTGCTTCCTCATCAAGCTGCCGCTTCATGAGATAAGTGCCATGTTCCAGCACTGTAACGGTAAGTCCCGCCTGATTCAGCACCCAGGCGGCCTCTAATCCCAGCACTCCGCCGCCAATGACCACTGCCTGCTTTGACTTTGAAAGAAGGGAGTTGAGCTTTTCAATATCAGAAAGGCGGCGTATGGCAACCACCTCTTCTTTTTCGTTTCCAGATATAGGAGGAATAAAGCATTCTGATCCCAATGCATAAATACATTTGTCATATTTAAGACGGATGCCTTCTCCAAAGGCGACTTCTTTTTCCAGGGAGTTGATCTTTTCCGCCCATTTTCCCGTAAGATTTAATATATTCCTTTCTTCGTACCAGGCCGGATCATGAAGAAGCAGTTCTTCTCTGTCATCCCTGCCCATCACAGCCTTTGTCAGCATTGGCCTTGAATATGGCAGGCAATCTTCTTTCGTCACCATTACAATGGAGCAGGTGGAGTTTCTTTCTCTGATCGCCTCCGCAGCGCTGACACCGGCCGCACCATTGCCAAGTATAAGGTATATTTCCTCCGTGTCCTTATGAAAGCTTCTTTCTTCCTCCTCATAAGGAATAAAATTCTCCGAGCTAACGCCGCAGACAGGACAGACCTCATTTCCTTCTTCAAATACAGCACCGCACACAAGACATTTCACTGTTTTTCCTTTGACTATTTCCATATATATGTACCCCCTTATTTCGTTTCTTATGTAAGTAAACGCTTCATTTCTGATACTATCATAACATAGTTCTTTACGATTTCAAGTTCCTTTCTTTAATAAATCGTAAGCATAGACAGAAAACTGTAAAGCCAAAAACAGGCTGATTTATGGTAAACTAACCACATAAGAAAATTCTATCCTGCCCAGCTTCATAGGGCGAATGCCCTTGAGCGAGTGAGTCCAGCGTATTCACTCGCTGTACTTTGGACTAAAGAGAGGAATTATCATGAAAAAGTACACCATTGGAGAAGTTTCCAGCCGCTTAGGCTTAAGCCGGGATACCCTTCGGTTTTATGAAAAAAAGGGGATCATACGACCGGAAAAGCAGAAAAACGGCTATCGAACCTATACATATGAAGATATAAAAAAGCTTTCAAGCATCATGTTTTACCGGAGACTGAACTTCAGCATTCAGGATATTGACCGAATCCTGTACAAAAGCTCTTTCCCTTCCTACTGTTCTATGATCCAGGAAAAAATAACGGAAGAAAAGCAGCAGCTGGAAAAGCATGGCCAGTCCCTCATCCATCTTAAGCATTTGCAGAAGCATTATAAAAATGTGGAACAATTCCTGAACCGTTATGATATAAGGCCCATGCCTCCCTATTACCAGATGCCTGATAACCGTTTTATTAATCAAAAGGGCATCTCTGACTTGTGTTATATCTGCCAGGAATATGAGATCAATGACCATAGTGCGGATCAGGTAAACGAATTTTTCATGATTGCTGAGGATACTGTATCCATTATGAAAATAAAGCAGGCATTGAATGACTATCCCTTATTGACGGAGGAGCGCTGCGTTTATACCGTGATCGCCTCAGACAGCCCGGTTCTGGAATCACAGGCAGTTCTGGATGCACAAGACTGGGCAAGACAAAACAAATATGTTCCTCTTGGCACTGCCTACAGCGGTCACTTATTAAGTTGTGCCGTTAAGGATATCGTAAAGGAAAACCAGGAAGTAAAAGCAGATACCTCCATCAATTACATTGAAGTGTATCTGCCTCTACAGACATAATCCACGCTTCCTTGTCTGCCTTTTCTAATTGCCTTCATGATCGGTTGCCTGCTTGTCCTTTTGAGCAGGCCGGAAAGCCGGGCTGTAAAGGTAGGGCACCAGGACCGTAGAAACATTTCTGTGCTTTCTGAGCCTCTGCATAATGAAATAAGAGGTCTGATTGTGAAGGACATTGGCAAACCAGCTCTCTTCCATAAAACGGGACATAACCACTGTGATCATATCTCCCCGGGGCAGATCAGCTTCCTTTTTGCTGATATACTCTTCCACAGGCTCAATAAGCTCCCGGTAAGGGGACATGATAATCTCAAGGGGTACATCAATGCCCGTTTCTTTCCACTTTTTCTGAAGCTGTTCACATTGTTTCTCATCTGTACCTACGTGAAGGGCAACCACATTGGATGTAATCAGATTTGCATAGTTTAAGGCCTTCAGCACAGACCGGTTGATTCCGCCGGTAAGAACAATACAAAGATTGGTATCATGGCTGGTACTCTTATGATAATGGGACATAAAATCATTGACAACCAGCTGCTGGCCCACAAACTGATAATGGGTGTCAATGCGGTGCATGATAAAAACAATCACAGGTATAATAATTGCCAGAGCCCAGGAGAACTGGGCAAACCTGGTTACAAATACGATCACCGTTCCGGTGCCGGTCATAAGGGCACCCAGGCCGTTTATTAACATTTTATACCAATATCCGTTTCCCTTCACCCGAATCCATCTGATTACCATCCCTGTCTGGGACAAAGTAAAGGACAGGAATACTCCTATGGCATAGAGAGGAATCAGATAATGGGTTTCCGCTCTAAAAACCACCAGCAGAAAAGCCGCCACAAAAAAGATAAACAAAATCCCATTGGAAAAACTAAGTCTTGTCCCTCTGTGCATGAACTGACGGGGTACGAAACCGTCGGCAGCCAGGATCGCTAATAATGTAGGCAGACCGTTATATGCCGTATTTGCTGCCAAAAGTAAAATAAGGGAGGTGGCAAACTGCAGAATGTAAAACATCGGCCCAGATCCAAATATGGCCATGCCCAACTGGGAAATCACTGTTTTCCCTTCTAAAGGAATGATTCCCAGGGAAGTTACAAGCCACACCGCTCCGCCAAAGATTGCCACAATGATTCCTACCAGAATAAATAATACAAGCGTGGCATTTCTCTGAGATGGTTCACGAAAACTGGGGACAGCATTGCTGACTACCTCTACTCCCGTCAAGGCCGAACAACCGGAAGAAAACGCTCTGAGAAGAAGAAACAGGGAAATCGTCCCGGCACCGCCCGAAACAGTCTGTAAGTGTTCAGTATAATGGATTGGCGGCAGATTCCCGGTTAAAAGCTTTATAAAACCAGTTACAATGAGAACAAGCATGATAACGATAAAAGCGTAAGTAGGAACCCCAAAAAGTTTGGAGGACTCTCTCATTCCCCTTAAGTTCAAAAGGGTAACAATGCATAGGAAAATAAGAGCGAACACCAGACGGTAATCGGCAAATTCCGGAAAGGCAGAAATCAGCGCCGCTGTGGCAGCTGATAAGCTGACTGCTACTGTCATGACATAACCAATGATCAGAGAGGCTGCAGCTACCATTGACGCACCCCTTCCGATGTTTTCAGCCGAAACGATATATGCACCTCCGCCGTTGGGGTAATTTGCTATAATCTGTGAATAGGAAAAAGCCAAAACTAAAAACAGCAGAATAATGGGCGTTGTAACGTAACCAAGATAATGAACTGATGACAATCCCAGGACAGGAACCAGAACCAGCAGCATTTCTTCGATTGCATAAGCCACCGAAGAAACCGCATCACTAGCCATAATGGGGACTCCCCAGAAGGGTCCCAGCTTCTCGCCTTCCAGTTCAACACTTTTTAGTGTGTTTCCAAGCAATATATTTTTTATCTTTCTTTTTGAATGCATTTCAAATATCCTCTCTGACATATTATCTTTCTTAATTTTAGTATAGCCAATTGTCTGAATATCAATAAAAATATTCCCGATGAATCATAGGCTTAAATTTCTTGCTTGTCAAGTGCAGATATTCTCATATGACCGTTAAAAAACGTTACAATTTTTTCAAACAAAGAAAAGGCCTCCTTTCTGCCAATAAGTGCCAGCGGAAAGGAGGCTTGTTTCATTCATATATTATGCCTTTTATGGATTATTTTTCCAAAGCAGGAGAATTGGTCCTTTATTTGTTACAATACTGCCCTGCTCATCTGAAATATTTTACACCTGATTCAAATATTTTCATATCCTGTTCTCCGTAAATGTTTATGGCAACCATCTCACCCCTGCGCTCAGAATGAGTCATTTTGCCAAGAATCCGCCCATCCGGGCTTGTAATGCCCTCAATTGCCATGTAAGAGCCATTGGGATTCCAGCTTTCATTCATGGTTGGACACCCCTTGTCATCCACATATTGAGTAGCCACCTGACCATTATCAAACAGCTTCCTGATCCATTCTTCATTTGCCACAAACCGCCCTTCCCCATGAGAAGCAGCGTTACAATAGATTCCGCCTAACTGGGCGCCTGAAAGCCAGGGCGATTTGTTTGTGACCACTTTTGTATAAACCATCTTGGAAATGTGGCGGCCAATCGTATTCATTGCCAGCGTGGGAGAATCCATACCCTGGGGTCCGATGGCCCCTTCCGGTACAAGCCCCAGCTTGATCAGGGCCTGAAAACCGTTACAGATTCCTAACATCAAACCATCCCGTTCATTCACCAGCTTCATGATCTCTTCTTTGACTGACTGGTTCCGGAATGCCGTAGCAAAGAACTTGGCAGAGCCATCCGGTTCATCCCCTGCAGAAAACCCACCGGGAAACATGACGATCTGAGCTTTTGATATTTCCCTGCGGTAAACTTCTACTGATTCCCGTATATCCTGGGCCGTCAAATTCCGGAAGACCTTTGTCACCACATTAGCCCCTGCCCTTTCAAAGGCTCTTGCACTGTCATACTCACAGTTTGTACCAGGAAATATGGGGATAAATACACTGGGCTTTGCCACTTTATTTTTGCATACGTAAATATCCTTTGTATCATAAATACGCTCTGCAACAGGGAACTCTTTCTCTCCGGAAGATACTGGGAACACCTCTTTTAAAGCCATTGTCCATGCCTCCAGTGCCTCATCAATGGCAATGGAAGTACCGGAATATTCAAACACGCCAGAATCCGTCACTTCTCCGATCACCGTATAAGAAACCGACAGTTCACCAAGTCTGCCATCAGGAACCTCACACAATATATCTCCCCAACCGGCCCGGAAGAAATCTCCTGGATCCACGTTGTGTTCGATCTTAACACCGAGCCGGTTTCCAAATGCCATTTTGCTGACTGCCTCACAAATTCCATGGCCTTCAATGGCATAAGCGGAGAGGATGCGGCCGGCGCAGATATCCTCAAACAGAGCATTGTACCCCTTCATTATCTGGCTGTATACCGGAAGATCATAGGAATCCTTTTCAATCCGAAATACAGCAATCCTGCTTCCTGGCCTCTTAAATTCCGGTGTAATAATGTGCTTTTTGTCTGCAACATCCACGGCAAAAGAAACAAGTGTCGGCGGAACATCCATGTGCCGGTAGGTTCCAGACATACTGTCCTTACCTCCGATGGAGGGAAGACCGAATCCGATCTGAGCACTGTAAGCTCCCAGGAGGGCTGAAAAAGGCTGACTCCAGCGGGCAGGGTCTTCTGTCATTCTGCAGAAATATTCCTGGAAGGTGAAACGGATCTTTCTATAGTCCCCTCCTGCCGCCACAAGTTTGGCGATAGAAGACAAGACTGCATAAACAGCCCCATGATAAGGACTCCAGCTTGACAAATAGGGATCAAAACCAAAGCTCATCATGGTAACGGTATCCGTTTCTCCATGGAGTACAGGAAGCTTGGCAACCATTGCCTGAGTCTCTGTCAGCTGATATCTGCCTCCATAAGGCATAAGCACACTTCCCGCCCCTATAGAACTGTCAAACATTTCTACAAGTCCCTTCTGGGAACAAACGTTTAGATTGGAAAGCAACTCTAACCAGGCCTCCCTGACATCTGGAATCTCCTTTCTTGCAAAGGCACTTTTTTCTTTGTCAGGAACCTCCACCACAACCGAAGCCTCTTGATGAGCTCCGTTGGTATCTAAAAACCGGCGGCTGATGTTTACGATAGTCCTGCCTCTCCAATTCATTACCAGCCTTGGTTCCTCCGTAACTACGGCCACTGCTACTGCTTCCAGATTTTCTTCTGCCGCGTAGTCCAAAAAACGGTCCGCATCCCCAGAATCAACTACCACTGCCATACGCTCCTGGGATTCGGATATGGCAATTTCCGTACCGTCAAGC
>JAEWRS010000322.1 GCA_023398855.1 Bacillota bacterium | reverse complement strand
TTCACAGCGTGCTTTCCAACCATAGACCATGTGATGTTTGGAAGAGGGCTGGTAGCAAATCCAGGCCTTTCTGGCAAAATACGAAATGGTATAAATATGGAAAAGCAGCAGTTAAAGGCCTTTCATGATGAGGTTTTAAAAGGTTATGAAAACCTCATATCAGGAGACCGGAATATTTTGTTCAAAATGAAGGAATTGTGGACTTATATGATTCAGATATTTGAAGGCAGCGAAAAGCATGGGAAGAGAATCTTAAAATCCCAGCATCTTAGTGACTACAAGGCAACAGTAAACTGCCTGTTTGAAGAACTGGATTTAAAGAAGCCTGAAGAAGCTTTTTATGAAAAATAAGAAGGAAATCCATGCTTATAAGAAAAACATGATATGATCATAAATTTTTTTAATGAATAAAAAAGCATTTAAAACTTGAAGCTATAGTTACTATAGGATATATAATAACCTCAATTTTAACAGCGGCATGATGCCGTTTCGGAAATGGAGGAATAACATGGCTTTAAAAATTCTGATTAAAAATGCCAAAGCAATTGTAACCTGCGATGAACAGGACCATGTGTACAAAGATGCCGATATCCTGATAGAAGGGCCAAGGATTGTGGCCATTGGCCGGGAAATAGGGGGTGAAGGTGCACAGGTCATTGACGGGACAGGAAAGTTTGTATATCCGGGTTTAATTAACACTCATCATCACTTCTTCCAGACATTTGTCAGAAATCTGATTACCATAGATTATCCTAATTTGTCGGTCATGGACTGGATCCACAAGATCTACCGGATTTTTCAGATTATTGATAATGATGTCATTTACTATTCAACTCTTACGGCCTTTGCCGACTTAATCAAGCATGGATGTACCTGCGCCTTTGATCACCAGTACTGCTATACAAAGAAAACCGGCAAAGAACCGGTTGACCGTCAGATGGCAGCGGCGGAGCTTATGGGAATCCGCTATCATGCAGGAAGGGGCAGCAATACGCTTTCCCAGAGCCAGGGAAGTTCGATTCCGGACAATATGCTGGAAACCACTGATGAATTTATAAAGGACTGTGAAAGACTTATCCGTCTCTACCATGATCCCAAGCCCTATTCCATGAGCCAGATTGTCATGGCTCCATGCCAGCCCATTAACTGCCGGCCAGATACATTTATAGAAACAGTGGCGGCAGCCAGAGCCATGGGCGTGCGGATGCATACTCACTTAGGGGAGGGAGAGACGGAAGGAATCAAAGCCCGTTACGGTAAACGTACACTGGAATGGTGCCAGGATATTGGCTTTATAGGAGAAGATGTCTGGTACGCCCATAACTGGGAGGTGCTTCCGGAGGAATACGCCATACTGGCCAAAACTGGAACCGGGATTTCTCATTGCCCGACACCGGCTGTGCTGGGAGGCTTTCCCATTCTTGATATCAAGGCCATGCAGGAGGCTGGCGTTCTTATAAGCCTTGGCTGCGACGGGTCTGCCACCAATGACAGCTCTAATTTACTGGATGCCCTTCGTATATCCTACATGATGCAGGCTTACCATTCAAAAGCAAGAGGTGGATGTGCGTCTGCCTATGATATGTTGAAAATCGCTACCGCTAACGGAGCCAAGACATTGGGAAGGCTTGATCTTGGTTCTTTAAAACCTGAAAAGGCGGCTGACTTATTTATGGTTGACGGGGAAGCTTTAGAGCTTGCGGGAGCGGTACATGATCCTAAGAATCTCCTTGCAAGGGTTGGCTTGACAGGAAATGTATGGCTTACTATGATTAATGGAAAAGTGGTTTATCAGGATGGTGTAATCACAGGGGTAGATGAGAAAAAGCTGGCTTTAGAAGGAGAGGCTGTCTGCACCAGGGTGATCAGGAATCAAAGTGAGGCGTTTCATTCGTTTTTATAGGCAGCCTGACCACAGAAAGTTGAGGAAAACGGTTTGAAAGACTTTTTATCCATTGGAGAAATGAGTTCCCTTTTCGGATTGAATATACAGACATTATATTACTATGACAGCATAGACATATTCAAACCAAGGATGAGGGATGTAAAAAACGGCAGGAGAAAATATGAGTTTGACCAGGTTTATGAGCTGGCAACCATCTGCTATATGCGAAAGCTTGGATACTCTCTGGAAGAGATTTCCAGGCAGCGTAGCACTCAGAATGGAAATTCAGCACTGGATTCTTTAAAACAGCGTTCAGACGAGCTTCACAGGCAATGGAAGGAACTGATATCCATTGATGAAGCCATACAGAGAAAGCTTCGTTTTGTTAAGGAAGAGATGGAGAATATCCGGACAGATAAGATTACGATCCGCCATTTTGAGGATAGAGCCTACCTGGCCATTGGAGAGGAAGAAGCTTTATACAGACAGAATTCCTTTTATTTTTATCCAACCATTGCATTTTATAAAGGAGACGATAAATATTTCGGAGCCTATTTATATCCTTCAGAAGAACCTTTGCCGGAGCATCTGAAAAAGGGACAGATCCGAATGATTCCTGCAGGAGATTTTCTCTGCGGCTATCATTTGGGCTCTTATGAGACGGTACCCGATACCATTGAGCGAATCCGGGAGGCAAGACCGGATTTACGTTTTGAAGACCTTACCATTAATTTTAATATACTGGATCAATTTGTGGAAAACCAGAGTTCCGGTTATATCACACATACCCAGATCCGGATATTGAAAGCATAAAACAATGTCCCTATTGACCACAAGAGAGGAGAAACATTATGAAAAACATGAGAAAGCTGGCAGCCCTGGTTCTTGCTGCCTCCATGGTGACAGCATCTTTGTCAGGCTGTCAGAAAGCACCAGAGAAAAAAGAGGTGCAGGAGACAGCTGGTACAAAAGCTGAGACCGCAAAAACCTTTAAGGTGGCACTTTGTCTTTCCGGTGCGGCTAATGATATGGGTTGGTGCCAGACTGCCTATGAAGGTTTAAAGCTCTTGGAATCCGATTATGGATGTGAGACTGCTTATACTGAAAATTTAACTCCTGACGACATTGAAGCAGCTTTTTCTGATTATGCTGCAAATGGGTATGATGTGGTGATTGGCCATGGTTATGAGTTCGGTGACCCTGCTGTTGAAGTTGCCGGTCAGTATCCGGATACAAAATTCATTGTAACAGAGGGTGAGGTTTCTGCCGACAATGTGGCTTCCTATGTGGCCAGATGTGAGGAAGGCGGTTACGTTATGGGAATGCTTGCAGCAGGAATGTCAAAAAGCAATAAGATCGGTTTTGTCGGGCCAATTCAGGGCGCTTCCCTTGTTAAAATCATGAATGGATTTGAAGATGGGGCAAAGTCTGTGAAACCTGATATTGAAGTTCAGACTGCGTGGACCGGATCCTTTACGGATACTGCCCTGGGAAAAGAGGCGGCACAGGCCATGATCGACAATGGGGCTGACGTCATTGGACATTGTGCCAATGAATCCGGTACAGGTGCCATCAATGCGGCAAAGGAAGGGAAGATCTATGCAACCGGCGATTCTTATGACCAGAACGGGCTGGCTCCGGAAACAGTTCTTTCTTCTTCCGTATATCATATTCCAAAGGTGATTGAGACTGCATTTAAAACGGTGGCTGACGGAAGCTTTAAAGGAGGAATCTATGGTCTGGGCATGAAGGAAGGGGCAGTGAGCATTGCGCCATACCATGAATTAGATGCTCAGATTCCAGATGAAGTGAAGGCAGAAGTTGAAAAGAAGGTGTTAGCCATCACAGCCGGTGAGTTTACCGTTCCGTGTGATACAAAGGTGAGATAGGGAGCTTCTATATGCCATTATTGGAAATGAAACATATAACAAAATCATTTTCCGGCGTTTACGCCAATCAGGATGTCAGTCTGTCTGTGGATCAGGGAGAGATTCACGCCCTGTTAGGGGAAAACGGGGCAGGAAAGACTACTCTGATGAATATTTTGTTCGGTATTTATCAGGCTCAGTCTGGAGAAATACATTACAAGGGAGAGGCGGCCCGGTTTGCCTCTCCGGCTGATGCCATAAACAGGGGAATCGGAATGGTCCATCAGCATTTTTCCCTGGTAAACCGGATGACAGTGCTTGACAATATCATTCTGGGGTTTGGCTGCAAAAAAGAGATTCTGGACAGAAAGGCGGCTTCAGAAGAGATTTGCCTGTTGGCAGAAAAATACGGACTTTATGTAAATCCTCAGACCCAAGTGGGCAGCTTATCGGTAGGAGAGCAGCAGAGAGTGGAGATACTAAAAGCATTATACCGGAAAGTGGATTTACTGATTCTGGACGAACCAACGGGAGTCCTGACTCCTCAGGAGACAGAAAATTTCTTTAAAGTATTAAAGCGTTTAAAGGATGAAGGACACGGAATTATCATCATTACCCACCGCTTAAGTGAAATAATGGCTATCAGTGACAGAGTCACTATTTTAAGGGATGGCAGGGTGGTTAAGGAGCTGGTTACAGCGGATACGACACCAGAGGAATTGTCAGCCCATATGATAGGCAGAGCGCTTTCCGCCAAAAAGGAAGAAGGCCAAAGACCATCAGACGAAACAGCTTTAAGCCTTACCGGAGTTTCTCTGTCAAAAAGGCGCGGGGGCAAAAAAGCCCTGGATCATATCTCTCTTACGGTTAAGCAAGGAGAAATCCTTGGTATTGCAGGAGTGGAGGGAAACGGACAAAAGGAACTTTCTGAGGTGATTACCGGAATCCGCAAGCATACGGAAGGAAGCATTGTTTTTCTGGGGGAGGTAATTGACAACAGATCGGTAAAGGAACGTTTTCATAAGGGCATCTCTTATATATCTGATGACCGTCATAGGGATAGTCTGGTCGTGGATATGACTGTAATGGAAAACCTGATTTTGCGGACGTTTAACCAGAAGCCATTTTCAAAAAATATGATTCTCGATGATAAAGAGGCAGAGAGACGGGCCTTAGAAGCTGTGTCAGAGTATGGAATCCGTGCGTCTGGAAAAAGCGGAATCAGGACGCCTGTCAAG
>JAEWRS010000331.1 GCA_023398855.1 Bacillota bacterium | reverse complement strand
CTCCGCATTATTCAGGTCGCAGCCATACCGCATAGCTAATGCAGTACAGATAAATGATACACTGATTGTATGCTCAAACCTGGAGCATGTTAATTTTCCCTTTAAATCATTTCTCAATTCTAAAATTATATCTTTCATTGTTCTAACTCCTGATATAAACCATGGGCTTTGATATATGCAGCAACCTCACCCGGCACATAATCTCTTATGGATTGGCCCCTGGACACCATGCAACGCAGCTCTGCGGAGGAGATATCCATTTCCCCACAGTGAAGCATTCGAATATCCGCATGATACTTGGTAGCCAGATAAGTGATCTGCCTGTCCATGGAACGGTCTGCCTCCTCATATTCCCGCCAGGCAGTCAGTATGACCGCCTGTGACAGCACCAGGCCAGGTTCATACCAGTTCTCAACTTCATATAAAGAATCCGCTCCAATAATGAAGTAAAAGGAATGCTCCGGATGCGCTTCATGAAGTAATCTTAATGTCTGTGCCGTGTACGTATACCCGGTTCGTTCTATCTCAAAATCCGAACAAACAAAGCCATCATGGGCTTTCACAGCAAGCTCTGTCATAGCAAGACGGATGGCCGGATCTGTCACATTGCGGCTTTTTTTATGAGGAGGCTGCCCGGAAGGCATATACCAGACTTCCATTAAGCCATATTCTTTATATGCCTGTTCACCAAGCATTAAATGTCCATTGTGTATAGGATCAAACGTACCACCCATAATGCCAATTTTACCCATAATATTTGACTCCCTGACCTATAAATGAAACAGGATTATTTCGGAATAACGATCTTCCTCTTATTTTCCTCTTTCGCCTGCTTATAAAGGACAATCTTTCTACCGATCACCTGAACGACCTCAGAATGAGTTCTCTCTGCCAATACACCGGCAATGCTGGTTCCATCATCCAGGCAATTCTTCAGCACAGTAATCTTTATCAATTCTCTGGCCTCCAGCGCTTCTGCAACCGCATTGGTGATCTCAGGCGTCAGGCTGGACTTCCCGATCTGAAAGATAGGATCTATTTTCATCGCTAATCCCTTTAAATAGGATCTCTGCTTACTTGTCATATTATTCTCCTCGTACTATTTATAATAGTCAAACTCAAGACCATACATGCGGACTGTATCTCCTTCTTTAATCCCCGCCTGTTCCAGTTCATCCAAAATCCCATTATCCTTTAAGAACTTCTGGAAGAAGCTAAAGCCTTTTTCTGATTCCAGATTTGTATATCCCAGCATTTTTTCAATACGGGGGCCTTCTACCACATAAATCCCCTCCTCTGTCACTTCCACAGTATATGGAAGCAATACATTGGTCAGATTCTTTACATCAAATTCTTTTTCAAATACGATTGGAGTTAAATTTACAGACTGAAGCACTTCATAAATAGCGTATAAAAGTTCCTTTACACCTTTGCCGCTTACCGCTGATATAGGATAAACCTTAACGCCATGAGGTTCAAATTCTGCCTTAAGCTTTTCAACCGGATCCTCACCATCACTATAAATCACATCTGTCTTATTAGCTGCAATGATCTGAGGACGCTGTAACAACTCTTGATTGTAAGCTCCCAACTCCTTGTTGATCGCATATATATCTTCAATAGGATCTCTGCCTTCCGTTGATGCAGCATCAACCACGTGAACCAGGACTCTTGTCCGCTCAATATGACGGAGAAAATCGTGTCCCAATCCAACACCTTCTGAAGCACCTTCAATAAGGCCCGGGATGTCAGCCATCACAAAACCCTTTCCTCCATCTATATCTACAACACCTAAATGAGGATTTAAAGTAGTAAAGTGATAATTGGCTATCTTAGGCTTTGCATTGCTGACTCGGGAAAGGAGCGTGGATTTCCCAACATTGGGGAATCCAACAAGTCCAACATCAGCAATAACCTTTAACTCAAGCTGTACCCAAAGCTCCTGGGAAACCTGTCCGGGCTGGGCATACTTAGGGGCCTGCATAGTAGGAGTTGCGTAATGCATGTTTCCCTGACCGCCTTTACCGCCTGTCAAAATAATCTCCCTGCGGTTTTCTCCCGACATGTCGGCAATGACTTTTCCGGATTCAAAATCTTTGATGACTGTTCCTTCCGGTACTTTGATTAACATATCCACGCCGTCTTTTCCATGACAGCGGCGTTTTCCGCCCGACTCTCCATCCTGAGCGGCATATTTGTGAATGTGGCGGAAATCACTTAATGTATTAAGTCCTTCATCCACTTCAAATATTACATTACCACCACGGCCGCCATCACCACCGTCAGGCCCACCGCAGGGAACATAAAGTTCTCTCCGGAAGCTGACGTGACCGTCACCGCCTTTTCCTGATCTTATAAATATTTTTGCTCTATCAGCAAACATTCATCCACCTGTTTCCTTTCTTCTTTCCTGCCCATGCATTCTTGGGCATAAAGCCATGCCTGCAGGGCATTTCTCCTTCTGCCATGCGTTACAGGCAAAGGTATGCCCGCAGGGCCGTTTCTCTTTGTTTAAAATCAGGGTTCAACCCTAATTTGGGCATGAGCAGCGAATTCTTAAATACAGGTGGCCGGACAGACCCTGTATCATAAAAACGGCTTCATACGTTTAAGGTATGAAGCCGGTCCAATTATTCGT
>JAEWRS010000251.1 GCA_023398855.1 Bacillota bacterium | reverse complement strand
TCATAAGGGCTGGTGACAGCTGGAAGCTCTGTGGCATCTACTTCAATGAGAGCCAGGATTTCTTCCAGAGCCTCTGCGCGGGTGGAGGCAATAACAGCCAGGGCATTGCCAACATAACGGGTGATATCTCCTTCGCCCATGAGAATATCCCAGTCCTGTTTGATGTGACCGATTTTATTACAAGGAACATCTTTTTTTGTCAGGATTTCCACGCAGTCTGGATGCTCCAGCGCTTTTGACACGTTGATCTGGTTAATCAATGCTCTTGGGTATTTGGAATACAGGCACTTGACGTAGAGCATACCAGGCAAATACATATCATCAGCAAAAATACCGCTTCCGTTTACCTTTTCTCCGGCATCAATACGCTTAAAATGCTCGTTCATGTGCAGGGTAAGAGGAGGGAGTGGGATCTCCCGTTTCTCCCTGAAAAAGTCCGCGGCAAGAAGAATGGCATCTTCAATCTTTTTATAGCCGGTACACCGGCATAAATTACCTTTGATTGCTTTTTTAACATCAGCTCTCGTAGGAGTAAGATTCGTATCAAGAAGGCTTTTGGCGGAAATGACCATGCCAGGGATACAAAAGCCGCATTGAACAGCACCTGCCTCGGCAAAGCAGTGCTCGTAGACCTTCATTTCTTCTGGGTCGATTCCTTCCACGGTAAGAATGCTTTTCCCCTCTAATGTGCTGATTTTAGGAATGCAGGCTTTTACTTTTTTCCCATCAACTAAAACCGTACAGGTTCCGCAGGCACCTTCGCTGCAGCCATCTTTAGTAGCGGTCAGATGAAGGTCATCACGCAGAAAACGCAGCAGCTTTTTGTCGTGAGGTGTCTCGTAGTCCCGCCCATTGATATGTAATGTATACATGTGAAAACTCCTTCCGGCTAAATGCCATTTTCTTCTAAGAAATCTTTCAGCAGGTTCATACAGACTTCTTTTCGGTATTCTGCGGATACGCGGCCTCTGGTCAATACAAGGCGTTCCCCGTAAGCAGACAGCAGCTCCTCTTTTAATGCACGGGCTTCTTCCAGGGTCTTTCCGGATAGTCTGGCTTCTAAATCCTGAAACCGGAGAACCATATCGTGTACGGCGCCAAATGCGGCGGCCATCTGTTGGATCCGGCCATTTTCCACTGTCATAAGTCCTGCAAATGAAACGCGTGAGATTGCAAGAGCGTTGCGTCCGCCGACTTTTTTATAATAAGAATGTTCCAGTCCATGCTTTGGAAGGAGGATTTCCACGATTAATTCCTCTGGCTTTAAATCCAGCTTTTTTCTTCCCAGATAAAAATCTTCTACGTTCACGGTCCGCTGCCCATGGACAGATGCAAGACGTATTTTAGCGCCGCAGACAAAAAGAATCAGCACGGAATCGGCTTTTGCAGATCCATTTCCAATATTCCCGCCAAAGGTGCCTGCGTTTCGTATTGCAGGGGCAGCGATTTGTGAAACAGCATGTTTCATCAGTGAGGGAATGAGGTCGGATTTCAGCGCTTGCGTAAACGTTACGCAGGAACCGATGGAAATATGGTCCTCTTCCTCCTGGATGTGCCTTAATTCATCCAAACCATTTAAGAAAAGATAAGTAACTCCTTTTTTATTTTCAACCATAAGATCCGTGCCGCCTGCATAGGGAACGGCACCGGTAGCTTTTTTTATTTCCAGTGCTTCCTGTAAGGAAGCCGGTTTGTATCCGTTTACCATAATCCATTTCCCTCCTTAGCTGCAATGTGAATTGCATTTACAATGGCATTGTAACCAGTGCAGCGGCATAAATTGCCGGATAGTTCTTCTCTGATCTGACTGTCTGTTGGATCCGGAATCTGACTTAAAAGGGCTTCAGAGGCCAGAATCATTCCAGGAATACAGAAACCGCACTGAACGGCTGATGTGTGGGCAAAGGCCTTACTTAATACAGCATACCGTTCTGTCTCCCGGAAACCTTCCAGGGTAATGATGGCAGAGCCTTCCACAGCCCCCATTGCCACACAGCAGGAGTTGACCAGAATTCCATCCATCAGGACAGAACAGGCACCGCATTCTCCTTCCTTGCAGCCGCATTTGACACTGGTCATACGGAAGGTATCTCTCAACACATCCAAAAGGCGTTCTGTGGCGCTGCCTTCAAAAGCAGCTTCTTTTCCATTTAACAGAAAGTTAATTGCTTCCATTATAACCCCTCCTTCATAATCATTTTCATGGTATCTTCTGCAGTAAACGGAGCGTGATTCAGTTTCACTCCATGCCCCAGGGCTTGCTCCACTGCTTCTACATAAGCGGCAGGAGCTCCTACCAGAGGAAGTTCTCCGGCTCCCTTGGCTCCGTAAGGTCCGCCAGGGTATTTTTCAACGTGAAGCATACAAGATAAATTTGTAACATCAGCAGAAGTGGGGATTAAGTAATCAGAGAAAGAATTATTTCGTATTCTGCCCTTCTGATCGTAATCCATATATTCGGTGGAAGCGTAACCAATTCCCTGAAGAAAACCACCTTCCATTTGTCCCATGACAATGTTGTAGTCAATGGGAGTGCCTACGTCAAAGTTTCCGTAAGCTCCCAGGATCTTTGTAAGGCCAGTGTATGTATCTACCTCCACCTCTATGGCACTGACTCCCCAGGCATAGGTTGGATAAGCATCTCCCTGAAATTTATCCAGGTAAAAAGGAATGACAAAATCAGGTTCTTTAAAATGTTCCTCAACGATCTGGTCTTCTCCCTCTTTCCATTGGCTGCGAAGCTTAATGGCACAGCGGCGGAGGAGCTCTCCTACAATCATGAGAGAGCGGGAGGCAACGGTAGGGCCGGAGTCCGGAACCCGGGCAGTATCAGGATGATCATAATAAACCTTATCAAGAGGAAGGTTTAATTCCATTGCAACAATTTTGGGAAAAGTCGTGCGCAGACCCTGGCCGATTTCACCGTTAGAGGCCAGAATCTCTACCGTGCCGTCGGGATATTTGTGAAGCCTGCATACGGCTTTTATGAAGTCCCTTTCCCCGGAACCGGTAAATCCGGCACCGTGGAAATGCACGGAAAATCCCATTCCCCTTCTGTACCGTCCTGTCTGTGGCTTTGCATATTCCCGGTGTTTTCTGCGCAGTTCACTTACCTGATCGATTTCCTGGATCATGGCAGGTATGGGCACGGGGAAGTGGTATATACCGGAGGTGGAGGTGGAATCTCCCTGCTTTACCATGTGCTTTTCTTTGAATTCCAGGCTGTCCACTCCAAGATCCATTGCTATATGGTTCATGATCATTTCTACAGCAAAGAAGGTCTGAGGGGCACCAAAGCCTCTGTAAGCTCCGGTAGGAGTGGTGTTTGTTTTTAATGCTTTTCCCCTTACATGGAGATTCTCAATATTATAGATTCCATTGGAACAGATAATACCTCGCTGAAGCACTACGGCTGACAGTGTGGTATATGCTCCGCCGTTAAATGTTACATCAATGTCCATGGCGGTTACTTTGCCATCCTTAACAGCAACCTTGTATGTGCAAAGGGAAGGATGACGTTTGGAGGTAAATTCTAAATCCTCCCGGCGGTCAAAGATACAGCGTACCGGGGCACCGGCTTTTTTGGCAGCTACGGCTACCTGACACCCGAGAATGGAAGGAAACGCTTCTTTTCCTCCAAAGCCTCCGCCTGTTACATCTTGCTTGATATGTACCTTGTCAGGTCCACAGCCAAGGGCACGCATAATGGCTCCGTGAACGTAATAGGCACATTGGAGAGAACCGTGAACAAACATCTTTCCATCCTCTTCCGGTTCTGCCATCATGCCCTGGGTTTCCAGATAGGTCTGGTCCTGGTAACCGGTGGTGAATTCTTCTTCATAGATCTTGTCAGCTTCTGCAAAGGCCTTTTCCATATTTCCTTTGCCAAATTCATAATCAAAGAATACAGTATCAGCTGTGCGGAGATCCAGAACAGGCTCCAGTTCCTCATAAGACACCTGGATTTCATCCAGGATACGGTCCACCTGGGATTCTTCCGGCCCCATTACCATACCAATGGGTTCGCCAATGTATTCTACGGTTTCCCTGGCATAGACAGGTGTATCATCCATGACAATATTTACGTTATTGTCACCAGGTACATCTGACTGGTCAACGTAAAAATATCCATCTGGCAGGGTTGGAACGTTTACGGCTAATAGCTTTGCATGGGCCAGTTTGGAACGAAGCATTTTTCCTACCAGGACCCCGTCATTTTCATAATCGCCAACATAAACTGAACGGCCTGACATCTTTGCTTCATGGTCTTTTTTAACTACTGGCTGACTGATGTTTTCCATTGTTTCATTACCTCCTTTTAAATTTTGGCCGGACAATACCGGCTGATGCAGACTTCATAATCTTCCATGGTATCCAGATCCATCCATACGCCGTCATCATCCACTGGAACATGAATAATGGAATCCTCCTCCAACTTCCATATTTGCCGCAGGCCTCCTTCCCCCTCAAATTGTAAGATAAGATCACGGAACCCGTAATCGATCAGAGGAGGATGTTTCCGGTAGCCCTCCAGAGTTGGAAACAGGACCGAGGGCCGGCCAGCTGGCCGGGCATTTAAAAGTTTTAGAAACGTACTTTTACTAATAACCGGCATATCACCTGGAAGCAGAAAAAAAGCTTTGCATTGAGGCATGGAGCGTAAACCATATTTAATAGAAGTCAGCATATCAGTAGTATCATAGTGAGGATTACGGGCATAAATGATTTCACTCCCATAATGAAGGCGGAGAATTGATTCAATTTCATTTCCCCGGTAGCCTAAGACGATCACAATCCGCTTTACTCCGGCTGCGATCATGCTGTCAATGGTGTTTTCAATAAGAGTTTTCCCCCTAAAAGGCATCAGAGGCTTAAAATCTCCCATACGGCTGGATAATCCTGCAGCAAGGACAAGACCGCAGGCAGAGCTGGCTCCTAACATAAAAAACACCCCTTTCATAACAACACTATGATTTCTAATGTCATTATAAAAGAGGTTTATAAATGTTTCAAATTCTTCCTGGGAAGCACTCGCTTTACCGGAATAATCCGCTGTCACGGAACAGAGAGGTAAATTCCATTTGTGTAAACTGAAATATATGGTCTTCCAGTTTCTGCCAGGATTTTAAGAACTGAATTCCCTGGGAAGTCAGTGTGGTGTTTCCTCCCCGTTTGCCTCCGTGTCTCCGTTCTACAATAGGGTATCCAATTTCAGCTTCCAGTTTATTTAACATATCCCAGGCCTTGCCATAGGATAATGCCATACGGTTACAGGCACTGCGGACGGATTGGGTATCCAGGATTAAATACAGCAATAGTTTGATTCTGGTATTAAAAAATACTGATTCCTTTTGCAGGTTTAGTTGTACCGTTGGATGGAGCAGGGCCCGGTTATGCTCTGCCAGGTACTCCTCTAATTGCCTGGAATCCCGCACGCTGATATAAATTCCCGGATCATCTACCGGGAGAAAGATGCGTCGGCAGGCCAGGGCAGAAATGGCTGCCTTTAGGCCTCCGTTTCCAGAATACCCAATGATCTCCGGAATAATTGTTTCAGTAAGAATAATGGGATGGCCCCCCTTGCCGTTACAGGAAGGAGTTACAATATCACCGCTGGAAGCTAAAAGGCCGTTTAAGGTGGTTGGTGTGAACATGGGAACGTTTACCGGTGTAAATACAATGCGGTCGCATTTACCCAGTAAATATTTCAGGCCTATTTTAACGGAATCAATCAGTTCCGGCTGTTCGCAGTTTTCGTTGCGGATAAATATCACGCCATAGCTGGACAACTGGTATTTCACTTCATCCTCCTCAACCCCTGTTACGACAACAATGGGGAAAATACCTGCCTGCTGAAACGATAAAACAATACGTTTTATTATGGGGATTGTCCCGATCTGCAGCAATGGTTCCGCATCCTTTTTACTGGCGGCGGCAATAATACCGCCAATCCGGCTGATTTTCATATAGGGTCCTCCTATTTAAAATAAATCTGTCTCAATCATAGCATGGGCCCGGCAGGCGGGCAAGTTCTAATAAATAAAATCTTGACAGCCTGACAGTAATATGATCCGTCATAGTATTAATCGGTGCCAAAATCCGGTTTCTAAATGGTATTCACTGATGATTTGGAAATCTAAGGGGAAAAACCGGATGCAAAATCAGAAAGATGATGTTATGATAAAATGGGTAAGGGGGAGGAAATAGATGGCAGATACAAAAAATGACTTTTCAAAAGGGAGTGTAATAGAAAACATATTAAAGCTGGCTGTCCCGATGACATTGGCTCAGCTGATCAATGTACTGTATAACATCGTTGACAGAATATATATAGGAAGAATTGCGGAACATGCAACTTTGGCGTTAACAGGACTTGGCCTTTGCCTTCCCATTATTTCCATAGTCATTGCCTTTGCCAACTTATTCGGCATGGGAGGGGCGCCTTTGTGCTCCATTGAAAGAGGGCGGGGAAATGAGAAAGAAGCAGAAGCAATCATGGGAAATTCTTTTGTTCTTTTAATAGTTTTCGGTATGGGATTAACTGTTCTCGGCATGATCTTTAAAAAACCTATGCTCTATTTGTTCGGAGCCAGTGACCAAACTTATCCGTACGCGAATCAATACATCAGTATTTATCTGTTAGGCAATGTTTTTGTCATGATTGGACTTGGAATGAACAGCTTTATCAATTCCCAGGGATTTGGTACTATGGGTATGGTAACCGTTCTTTTGGGAGCAGTAGTAAATATTATTTTAGATCCCATATTCATATTTGTTCTTGGAATGGGAGTAAAAGGAGCTGCTCTTGCAACCATATTGTCACAGTTTTTTTCTGCTTTATGGACTGTTGGGTTTTTAACAGGAAAGAAAACTATTTTAAAGCTTAAAATCTCCTGTTTTCATTTAAAAGGCCACAGAGTAAAAAACATTATTGCATTGGGGATGTCAGGCTTTACCATGTCCATTACCAATAGCCTGGTGCAGATCATGTATAATGCATCACTGCAGCGGTGTGGAGGAGATCTGTATGTAGGAGTCATGACTGTCATCAACTCCATACGGGAGGTGATTTCCATGCCGGTCAGCGGAGTCACCAACGGGGCCCAGCCTGTCATGGGCTTTAATTATGGAGCAGGAGAATATAAACGGGTAAAGCAGGGGATTATTTTCACCTCAGTGGCAGCCATAGCCTATACCACAGCCATGTGGGGGCTGGTTCACGGTTTTCCAGAGTTTTTTATCCGTATCTTTAACCAGGAAGAAGAACTGCTGCGAGCTGGTGTTCCGGCCATGCGGATTTATTACTTTGGGTTCTTTTTTATGTCACTGCAGTTTGCCGGCCAGTCCGTGTTTGTGGCTTTGGGTAAAGCAAAGAGGGCTGTATTTTTCTCCATCTTCCGCAAGGTGGTGATTGTGATTCCCCTGATCATATTCCTTCCCGGCCTAATGGGGAACGGAACAGAAGGAATCTTTATGGCGGAGCCAGTTTCAAATCTCATAGGAGGCGGAGCCTGCTTTTTGACCATGCTGGCTACTGTGTGGCCGGAGCTTAGCGGAAAAAGAAAAATAAAAAGGAGAAGCATATGAAGATCATAACCAGGGATTATATTACAAATGTGCTATCAGGGGATAATCCACCCTGCGCCAGGATCAGCACAGGAGAGACTGTAGCATTTGAAACCTACGATTGTTTTACAAACCAGTTTCTGCCGGAAGAGGCAACGTTTGAAAATGTGGTGAGGAAGCCTGGTAATCCGGCTACAGGGCCTCTCTATATTGAGGGAGCCATGCCGGGAGACATGCTTAAAATTGTTATTCTGGACATTGAGATGGGTCCTGTGGGGATTGTCATGCTGGGGCCTGGCAGCGGAAGCGAAAAAGAGGAATTTCCTGAAAAGGTATTAAAACGGGTGCCAGTGAAGGGTGGATATGCCTATTTCAATAAAAAGGTTAAAATACCGGTAAAGCCTATGATCGGTGTCATTGGAGTGGCGCCTGCAGGCGAAGGCGTTTCTACCATCACCCCCATGGACCATGGGGGAAATATGGACTGCACCCAGATCAAAAAGGGAGCGGTTCTGTATCTGCCTGTATTTGTAGAGGGGGCTCTTTTGTCCATGGGAGATTTTCATGCTCTTATGGGGGATGGGGAAGTGGAAGACTGCGGTCTGGAAATAGAAGGACGGGCCACTGTCAGGATCAATGTGGTGCGGAATAAAAACTGCGTTCCCTATCCCATGCTTGAGACAGAGGATAAGCTTATTACCATTGCTTCCCGGGAGCAGGTGGAGGAAGCCTGGCGCAGGGCTGCCAGGCAGATGTACGGCTTCCTGAAAGAGAAAGTGGGGATGAATCATGAAGAGGCGGGGATGCTCCTTACCATGACAGGAGACTTAGTTATTTGCCAGACAGTAAATCCCATGAAGACGGTGCGAATGGAAATTCCCCGTCATATAACTCAAGGTTATGGTTTTGATTCCATTTCGGTAGAGTAAAAGGGGCTTAAAATTCTTGACATCCCAGTTTTTTTGGAAGATAATGATAAATAAATTACAAAAACTGACAGATATGCCGGTATGGGAAACACCCGCCGGGTATCCCTTTATACCCCGTAGTGCGGGGCGCTGAGGCGAGGGCTCTACCAGACAGAGTGGGCACCTTAAGAGGAAAGGAAGAGTATCACATGCAAACAATCAGAATTGAAAAAACAACTTGCCCAAAAGAAAAGCCAGGCAATGATAACCCGTTGTCATTTGGAACCATATTTACGGACCATATGTTTGAGGTGGATTATGAAGAGGGAAAGGGCTGGTATGATCCAAGGATTGTACCTTATCATAAGCTGGAGCTGGACCCTTCCGCAATGGTATTCCATTATGGACAGGAGATGTTTGAGGGCTTAAAGGCATACAAGGCAGAGGATGGCAGGATTTTATTATTCCGCCCGGATAAGAATATTGAGCGCGCAAACAAAAGTAACCGCAGGCTTTGCATCCCGGAAATCCCGGAAGATTTATTTTTGGAGGGATTAAAGTCAATTGTAAGGGTGGATCAGGACTGGATTCCCACAAAGCCCGGAACCTCTCTTTATATCAGACCGTTTGTGATCGCCACTGATCCCTTCCTGGGAGTCAGGCCATCCCATACCTACAAATTCATGATCATTTTATCACCGGTTGGAGCCTATTATGCCAGCGGCCTTGATCCGGTTAAAATCTGGATTGAAGATGAATATGTAAGAGCAGTAAAGGGCGGCATCGGCGAAGCAAAGACAGGAGGAAATTATGTTGCTTCCCTGGCTTCCCAGGTGAAAGCCCATGACGAAGGATATTCCCAGGTTTTATGGCTTGACGGCGTTTACAGGAAATTCATTGAAGAAGTGGGAGCCATGAATATTTTCTTTAAGATTAATGGTGTGGTTATTACACCGGAATTAAACGGAAGCATTCTCCCCGGAGTTACACGGGATTCCGTCATTACTTTGTGCAGACAATGGGGAATTCCGGTTGAAGAGCGGAAGATATCAGTTGATGATGTGGTTGCTGCAGCAAGATCAGGAGCCATGGAAGAATGCTTTGGTACTGGAACAGCAGCCGTTATTTCCCCTGTCGGGGAACTGCGGTTTGAAGAAGAAAGGATGTCAGTGGGAGCAGGCAGGATTGGAGAACTGACCCAGAAGCTTTATGATTCCATTACCGGCATTCAGCTTGGCAGCATCCAGGGACCGGAAGGCTGGGC
>JAEWRS010000248.1 GCA_023398855.1 Bacillota bacterium | reverse complement strand
GAACAGCGGGGAGCCACACGGCACGGGAAAATACCACCTGATCCGGAAGTCCACCATAGTTGATCGCCGAGCATCTGGTTTCTCTTTTGACTCGCACGCCGGAAAAGCTCAAATGCGGCATCAGGCTGATTTAAATTTCGAGCGTTCTGCATCAATGCCAATGCTTCTGCAGGAGTAAGGCCGTGTTCCACGTTAATTCCTCCTTTCATCAACATCCGGCAGTCCATACAACAGATCTGCCTCAATCACATCGCCTTTGTGATAACCATCCAACCCCACCGGTATCACCATCAGCGCATTACAGTTCATTGCCTGTGCAAACCGGCTGCCCCATGACAGCGGCTCTGCACAGAATCCGTTCTCAGTTCTATATACCTTTAGCCTCAGATAAAACTCATAAGGTGCAGGTTTGCGCACCTCCTGCAGCAAAACCGCCGTTACCCTATGCGGGGAGGGCATAGCGCGCCCTTGCGCCTGATAAACCAGTGCGCGGACACACCAATCCAAAGCACAGAACGCTGCGAAAGGCGGGCCTGGCAGGTTGATAACCGGCTTTCCGTCTGCAATCGCCAATGCGACTGGAATTCCCGGAATGGATTTTATGCCGTGCTGCAGAAAGCTGCTGCGCTCTTCGAGCAGACGAACGGTATAGTCTTCGCTGCCCTTGGAAGATCCTCCGTTAATCAGGATAATGTCTGCATTTTGCAGAGCATCCGACAATGTTTCATCCAGCAGCTTCCGGTCGTCGGGAAGAATGGGATAGGTGCGGATAACCGCGCCCCATTCCTCCAGATATCCCCTGATCATCAAGCCGTTGGATTCTACATTCTGCCCACGCTGCGGCTTTCTACCAGGATGAACCAACTCGTTTCCTGTGGGAATATAAGCGACCACCGGCTGCTTTACAACCTCAAGCCCAGAGATGCCGCCTGCCGCCAAAAGGCAAAGCTGCATGGGATGCACAACATCCCCTTTTTTAAGTAAAAGTTCTCCGGTGCGCAGCGTAGAGCCTTGTGTGCTGACCAGTTGTCCTTGTACAATTGGCGCTTCGGGTACAATGGAAAATGTGCCCGAAAGGTTATAGACAAGGTCCTCTACCTGAATAACAGTATCAAATGTGTCGTCAAAATCGTCGCCGGTATCCGCGGTGGCATAATCCAGATCTTTTTTCCACAGGGAAGTGTCCGGAATACCGTCCGTAAAATCCGCAAAGGACACAGCGATGCCATCCGCCTGGGAACTGCGGCATACAGGCAGCGTATTCTGCGAAAAAACATCCTGCGCACAGATTCTTCCTCTCGTCTGCTCCAGAGGCAGAATTTCCGTTGTGATATCCGGCTTCCATCGTGTCATTAAGGCATTAATCGCCTTTGCCCTTGTTATAAACTGATCGCTGTCTAAATACATACCGTTCCCTCTTACTTTCCGTCAATGATTTCTGCAACCTGTGCATCGCTCATCTCATAAAGGAAGAAATGGCTGTAAAAGTATTTGATTTCCTTGGACAGCTCGTCATGGCTCATAACTTCGGGATAGAGCTTGTTCATTGCCCAGAAGATGGTAAGCGGCTGCTCTACCGTTCGGTTTCCCCAGACATGGGCGACGGTAGGCGTCACATAAAGTGCTTTATCCTTTACAGCGGTAATATTAGCAAAGCGGCTGTCCGCTTTAATTTCTGCAATTTGTGATTTAGCAGTAAGAATCATGACCTGCGGGTTCCATTTAAGCAGATCCTCCAATGTATAGGTCAGCGTATCCTCCTTGTGCCCGTCATCGGTAACACTGATGCCACCCGCCTGTGCAATCCACCACTCAGCAATTTTATGAGGCTGGGTGAGTGTGGTGACGCTGCCGTAAAGTACGGTCTTTTTATCGGTAATGCCTTTGGTCAGTTCCTGAGCTCTGGCTAACTTCTCGTCAAAGTATTTTATGTAATCGGCAGCGGTTTCCTGTTTATTCAGGACCTCGCCCATCAGTGTTACAGCCTTTTTTACATCGTCAATCTCCGACCACGCAAGATAAACTGCACTGATTCCATTTTTTTGAAGAAGTTCTGCGGTTTCCTTCGTCATGGTAAAGCAAACGTCCGGCTTGGTTGCAAGTACGGTTTCCATGGCAACTTCTTTATTGGCTTCGAAAATAGGAGCCCCCTTAATTTGAGGCGCAAACTCATACTGCAGCTTCCAGTTATCATTTTTCGTAAAGCTTTCCGGCATATCGTTGCAAATTTTGGAGGCGTCTCCCATCAGCTCCACAAAGGCATTAAGGACGCCCACGGATCCAAAGGTACCAATTTTTTCAATTTGCGCCGGAATAGTAACCGTACGGCCTGCCATATCTGTAATTGTGCGCTCGACAGCTGGAGCCGGTTCAGATGAAGCCGCCTGTGAAGATGCAGCCTCGGATGTGACTGCTGCGGTTGCAGCAGAAGACGGCGACTCAGATTGGGCCCCTTTCTGGGAACAGCCCGTAATGCTGCCCAGCAGAAGCACCGCCGTTAAAAGTGATGCCATTGTTAGTTTTACTGATTTCATAACTACTTCCTCCTGATGAATTTATTTTTTAATTATCAAAACATAAGCGGAACACAAACCTTAACTGCATGTCCGTCCATGTTGATGTCTGTTTTGGTGACACGTACAGGTGTCTGATAAAGCGAAGAAAGGGAGTCACTGGTGACGACTTCTTCCGGGGTTCCCTGGGCCATAATATATCCGTCCTGCATCATCACCACGCGGCTGCAGGCAAGAAAAGCGTGCTCGGGAAAATGAGAGGTCATCAAGACGGTATACCCCTGCGCAGAGAGTTTTTTAATTACACGCAGCATCTTAACCTGATTGCCGTAATCAAGGTTGGCGGTTGGCTCGTCCATAACTAAGATATCAGACTGCTGTGCCAAGGCACGCGCAACCAGTACCATCTGCCGTTCGCCGCCGCTCAGCTCCTGAAACAGTGTGTGTTCCAGTTCCAGAATCCCCATGCGTTCCATCGCCTCCTGCGCAACGGAGCGGTCTTTCGCGCTGGGCGAACCTCCTAAAGGGAGATGAGAAAGCCTGCCCATCAAAACAACCTCAAATGCCTCGTAGGGAAATGTGATACCGCTGGACTGGGGCACATAGGCCATCATACGCGCACGCTGACGTGCAGAAACAGACGATGACATATCCTTTCCGTCAATGCGTACGCTTCCGGACTTCATTCTGCAAAACCCCAGCAGGCATCTCAGCAATGTGGTTTTTCCTGTTCCGTTAGGGCCAAGCAGGCACAAAATATCTCCTTTATCCGCCTGAAAGGAAATGTCTTCCAGAATCATCCGTTCCGGTTTATAAAAAAAGCTGATACCATTTACTTCAAGCATCATGACCACCCCTTTCTGACACGGTAAAGAAGCAGTATGAAAATCGGTGTACCTATTAAGGCGGTCAGCACACCCAGGGGCAGTTCAACGCCTTCAATTCCGCGGACAACATCGTCTATTGCCAGCAGGAAACAACCGCCAATCAGAAAAGAAACCGGAGCCAGTCTGGAAAAGCTGGAGCCGCTGATCATACGGGCAATGTGCGGCACCACCAAACCCACCCATCCGATAATTCCGCTGATACTGACAGCGGAAACAGTCATCAGCGTGGAAGCAACCACCACAACCAGCCTGGTAAGAGGCACATTCACGCCCAATGCAGCCGCTTCGTCTTCTCCTGTGGAAAGTGCATTGATCTGGTGTCGGAATAAAAACAGCAGCGCCGATGAGAGGATAACGGCAGGCAGCAAAAACAAAACCTCACGGCCGGATCCTCTTCCGAGGCTGCCCATCAGCCAAAAGGTAATGGAAGGCAGCACATTGTCGGTATCAGCCATGGTTTTTACAATGGAAAGCAGTGCCTGAAACAGGCTGGAGACAACAAGTCCTCCGAGAATCAACACAGTAATTGCCTGCCTTCCGATTATATGGCCAATAAAATAGGTCAATACCACCGCTGCCATTCCGAAAGCAAACGCGCAAAGCTGAATTTCCCACCAGGAGGCATCATTGATCATTGCAAGCGCTGCTCCAAAGCCTGCGCCGGCAGATACGCCTAAAATATCCGGAGATACCATCGGGTTTTTAAACAGCGTTTGATAGCTTGCTCCTGAAAGCGAAAGTGCGCCTCCCACTAGAATTCCCAGCAAGATACGCGGCAGACGCACCTGCAAAATTACAGTCTCCAGCGTTTCTTCCCAGGAAGGTTCAATGGGAAAAACACTGGAAAGAATAATTTCCCATACCGTTTTAGGCGGTATGGCATACCTCCCCACCAAAAAGGAGAAGGAGAATGCTGCCAGCAGCAGCATGCTTAGAAATAAAAGAATCACCGCAAAATACCGGCGGTTTATTTTTCTCATATGTAATCCCCCTGCTTTTTATTTCACCGTTATTCTCAATCAAGAATAACGGTTGAAAAAATATAAAATCGTTGTATTCTCAAAAAGCAACGATTCCTTTCTAAAATTATACAATAACTATATTAAAATAGCAACTCACATAAAAAAATTATTTAGTCTTGCTAAAAATTTTTGGCATTAGAGGTTATTTTTCAATTTAGATGTAGTATAATTTGATTACGGCAATATTTTCGTTTTGGGCAGGATAAATAACAGGGCTTCAACAATTCTCAAACATTTGCCTGCTATAATGAGGGCAAAACAAAAAAAACCGGTGCATATCCGAAGAATCCGGACATACACCAGACAAAACAACTCTCTTTACTCTGTACTTCCAGGTTATTCTTAAACATTACTTTATGATCAGATCTCTCCCCTTTGTATCCGAATTCAGGCAGACAGCTGCAATTAGTATAATACCGATTACAATGTTTTTCCACAGCGGGTTCACTCCCATCATGTTAAGTCCGGATGTAACCCCTGTGATTGTCACAACGCCGATCATGGTACGCAGCACGCTGCCGCGTCCTCCTGCCATAGATGTTCCGCCCAGCGCCACCGAGGCAATGGCTGTCAGAGTAAGTGCGTCGCCTACTGTGGGAACTGCTGATTTCAGCTTATATGCGTAGAATGCCCCTGCAAGCGCACTGCAGGCACTGCTCATTACAAATGCCGATATCTGCGCCTTATCCGTGTCAACACCGGCCGGCCTTGCAGCATTTACATTGGCACCAACGGCATAGATGGATTTGCCATACACCGTGTACTGCTGGAATATGTACAGTATCACGATTCCAAGCAATGCAATGATAAACATAACCGGGATTCCTCCCACCTTCTGGGTTGCCCATTTTACCATGAAGCGCTTGTCCATGGGAATGATCTCTGAACCGTTTGGACAACGTGTCAGTGCCACATAGGACCAGAAATTGGTGGTACAAAGGGTAACGATAAAGGACGGAAGCTTGAGCTTTGTTACCAGCAGTCCGTTTAAAAGCCCCATAACCAGTCCCACAGCCACCATAATCGGTATAATCATGTTGCCAAACTTTGCAACGTAAATGCCTGTAAGCACACAGGTACAGGATACCATTGCTCCGGCACCCAGGTCAATGCCGCCCGTGAAAATCACAAATGAAAGGCCGCCGGCCATGAGAAGCAGGGGTGCTGCCTCAATCATCATGTTCTGCAGGCTGTATGCGCCGATGAAGTTCGGTATTACAATACTGAATATGCCAAATACCAATACAATGCTTATGAGGCACATGTACTTTGAATAATCAGATATACGAAAGCTTTTCTTTTTATTAGCCATGATATGTACCCTCCTACATCATTTGCTGGACAATGTTTAGCTGAAGCGGTTTGCCGCCTACAGGACAATCAAAGGTTCCTCTGATAAGTCCGTCCCGCAGAACAATAATTCTGCTGGAAAGGCCTATGCATTCATCCAATGTATCGCCTAACAGTATGATTGAATTGCCTGCCGCGGTCATATCCCTGACCAGTTTATATATCTCTTCCTTGGAACCAACGTCCACACCTCGGGTAGGATGATTCAGAATCAGTATTTCGCATCCGCTTTCAAGAGCTCTTGCAAATATGACCTTCTGGGCATTGCCGCCTGACAACTGGTTGATACGCTCATTGATGGAAAAGCACTTGACGCCCGCTTTCTTTACCCAGTTCTCCGCTACCTGGTGCATTTTCTTTGCAGACAGAAAGCTGTGGTTGGACAGGGCGTCCATATGTGAAATAATAATATTGTCTTCAATGGAGAGCAGTCCGATCATGCCCTCGTCCCGGCGCTCCTTTGGAACGGACAGGATGCCTTTTTTCCTTGCAGAATACGGATTGGGAAATGTGCATTCCCTGCCTCTGATTTTCACGGTTCCCGCTGTGGGAGATGAATCACCGATCAAGACAGCACAGATATCCTCCTTGCCTGACCCTTCCACGCCGCACAGGCCCAGCACTTCACCCCTTTTCAGCTCAAAGCTCACATGGTTGAATGCGCCGAACAGGCTTAAATCATTTACCTCAAGAATGACCTCGTCAGCGGGAACGGTCTGCTTGTGCTCCACATAGAACTCTCCGGTGGTGGTCCTGCCCACCATCTTCTCATACAAAAGATTCACATCAGCTCCCTTGGTGGGCATTACCGCTGTTTCCTCTCCATCCTTAAACACATAGATCCTGTCCGTAATCTCAAGCACTTCATCCAGACGGTGGGAAATAAAGATAACCACATTTCCCTGTTCCTTCATATTCCTTACCTGGGCAAACAGCTTTTTGATCTCCTCATCCGATAAAACAGTGGTGGGCTCGTCCAGAAGTATGATGGCATGCCCGTTTGCAACCTCGGTCACCACATCCAGAACCTTTGCAATCTCCACCATCTGACGAGCTGCAAAATCAATATCACGCACCCGCTTTGCCGGATCAAGGTCCATATCAATGCGGTTTAAGGCCTGTTTAGCATCCTGGTTCATCTTGTTCCAGTTTACAAACCCGCATTTTGAATATTTCTTTTCTCTGCCTAAATATATATTCTGGGCAATGGTAAGATTTCCCACAAGGGACTGTTCCTGGAACACCATACCGATTCCCTGATGGTTGGCATCCAGAATAGAGCTTGCTGAGTATGGTTTTCCCATCAGGAACATCTCTCCCATGGAAGGCTTCTCAACGCCGCTGATCAGCTTCATCAGCGTGGATTTGCCTGCTCCGTTTTCACCAATCAGTCCAATTACCTCTCCCCTGTAAACCTGCATATCAATATCGTGGAGAACCGTATTGGCTCCGTATGTCTTACCAACGCCTTTTGCCTCAAATAACAATTCGCCCATAAGTCCTCCTCCTTACTTTGATATCGTCTTGCGGTTGCGGTTAATGGTAAGTGTAACTGCAACAATGATGATCACGCCCTGGATAACCTTTTTTACATATGGATCCACGCCCATAAGGGTCAGCCAGTTCGCAAGCTCTGTATATATCAAAACTCCGACAAAGGCGGACAATGCGCCTCCTTTGCCGCCGGCCAGTGAACCGCCGCCAATTACGATTGCCGTTACCACTGGAAACATCTGATTCAGACCGATGCTGGATTGTCCTAATTTAAGACGTATGCACTGAAGGATACCTGCCATACCCGCCGTACATCCGCATAAAGCAAATACCTTTATTTTTGTGAGACCAATATTGATTCCCGTAGATGCTGCCGCTGTCTCATTATCTCCTATCGCATATACAGCCCTACCGAATGCAGTATAGTTCAGAATAAGCGCACCAACAATAAAAATAGCAAATGCAATTATGGTAATATACGGAATACCTATGAATTTCCCCTGTGACAGTACGGTAAAAAGTTCATCCTTAACCTGGATCGGTGTGCCCTGGTAAACCAGTACCGCAACGCCCGTCATAATACTTCCCATGGCATATGTAACAATAAATGATGCGATTCTTGCTTTTACATGGATGATTCCAGTCAAAGCCCCAATAAATGTACTGATAAGAATTACGAATAAAATACCTAAAATTCCATAATTATTGCTGTTTGAATTGTTAACCACTAGAAATGCTACGAATGATCCTGCAAGCCCCATGACGCCTTCAATGGAAAGGTCAATACTTCCCAACAATAGGACATACGTCAAACCTACGGAGATTACAAGTGGGATTGACATCTGGTACATAATGTTGACTACATTTCCCCAAGTAAAAAAATCTTTCTGGGAAATTGCTCCTATCATTGTCATGATAATTAACAGAATCAGTGGTGCGTATCTCCTAATCTTATCCTTTCTTGCATTATCCTTTACCTTGTAAGCAAACTGCTGGCCCACGGATAATGTAGCTAAAGACTCTTCCCATTTATTCTTCATCATATTATCCCCTTACATCAAATGGTCATTATGGAACAATATTCCCCTTCTTAAGGAAGTGGGTTTGCCCTCGGGCAATCCCACTTCACAGTTACCTGCTTGAGACTCATTTTTCCTGATATTTGTCAATACAGAATGATAAGTCATTGTAATCATAGCCAGGATTCTTTGTCTTGATGAACTTGTCAATGATGTCATTGGCATTGTCTTTTGTTACCAGTGTTGTCTTACAGAAAATCAGCCGCTCATTGTCAGGAAGGGAGGTCGGGTCCAGCTTACCAAGAGCTGCCTGGATTGCATAGGAGGCTCCATAGCCGGCGATCATATAGCCGTTGTTTGCGTTGGTGATAACCATGTCGCCATCATTAACTGCATTCAGTGCTGCCTCAATACCGTCACAGCCGCTGACCATAACCTTTCCGTTCAGGCCCTTGTTCTTTAAAGCTTCAACAGCGCCAAGCGCCATTGTATCGTTTGCAGAGTAAACACCCTTTAAATCAGGATATTTAACCAGCCAGCTCTCTGTCAGAGTCATGGCCTCAGACTGGCTCCAGCTTGCTGTCTGGCTGTCAACAACCTTGATGTTGGGATAATCCTTAAGAGCTTCCTCAAATGCTTTGTGTCTGTTGGTAGCGGAGTCATCGCCCAACAGCCCCTGAAGCTCAACAACCTGTCCCTCGCCGCCGATGGATTCAAACAGTGCCTTTGCAGTCGCCTTGCCGATTGCGATATCATCTAACATCAGGCTTGCTGCAAAGTGAGGATAGTCCTTTGGATACAGGCCGTCCGCCCTGTGTGCCAGGATACTTACATAGTTTCCGGATTCTTCGCAGAGCTCTGCAATGTTGGCTGTGTTGGCTGTGGAAGACGGGTCAACTACAAAAACTGCCTTGTCGCCATACTGCGCAACATAGTCCTTGATTCCTTGAAGCTGCTTGTTGTCGTCGCTGTCACAGGTAAGGATGTCTGCAGATACCCCGAATGCTGCTGCTGCAAGTTTAGCTCCCTCTGCTTCCTGCGCCCAGTACACATTGTCCATGGAATGGATGCAGATAGCCAGATGATAGTCAGAACCTTTTCCGGCTGCTGCGGCTGTGGTTTCCTCTTTTGCCGCCTCTTTGGCTGCAGTTGTCGTCTCTGCCGGTGCTGCTTTGGTTTCCGCAGGTTTGCTAGAGCATCCAGCCAGTGCAGATACTGCAAGTGCACCTACCATTAACGCCGCCATCATTCTTTTTTTCATATTACTTCCTCCTTCTACTTTATGGTAGTTTTTTATACATAAATGCCATCCTGCTTTCGTGGCATCCTGTATTTTCCTTTCAGTCATCCGCCCATACGGTTGGATGCATTGATTGCCGCCCCTATGATGCCAGCCTCCTGATCTCCCAAAGCCCTGATAAAGCTGACCGAATCCCTTGGATAGGGAATCCTTAAGTTCTCCCTGACGGTCTTCTCAAAATACCCCATGGGAAACCCCTTCATCTCCACAACACCTCCGCCCAGCACCACATACCTGGGGTCCAGTATAGTGACTTCCGTTGCAGTTGCAATGGCGCATGCATGAACAACAGCCATCACGTCTTCCTCTTTCCCATATTTCTCAAAAATTTCAGACACAGGACAGTGGTATTTCTCCTCTGCCAGCCGGTACAGGGTCTTTCCGCTGGCCATCAGTTCAATACAGCCGTTCTTGCCGCAGCCGCAGGCTTTTGTATAGCCGAGAACCGGTATATGGCCAAGCTCACAGGCAGAACCGGAACTTCCAATATAGACTTTTCCATCAATACACATGGCATTGCCCAGCCCTGTGCCAATGAAAACACCTGTAATAATCCCCCTGCTGTCTATGTGCCCCTTCCATATCTCATAGAGAAGAGCCGTATTCACGTCCCTTTCCATGAAAACCGGAAGGCCTGTCCTTGCACCTAGGATTTCCACCAGGGAAATGTTGTTGAAGCCTTTTATGTTGGGCGAATTATAATTAACGGTCCGTTCCCTGTTCATAAGGGAAGCCAGAGAAAGGGTCATGCACAGGAAATGCTCTTGTCCGTACTGCTCTATATAAGGCTTTATAAGACCTTCTATGTATCCGCCCTTGTCCTCTGCATCAGAAAGGTATCTGCTGGGTTCCTTTTTAAAATCCAGCACCCGGAACTGCTCATCCACCACCCCGTATCTGAGATTGGTCCCGCCTATTTCCATTGATAAATAATATTGCACCATCTTTATCATTCCTGTCGTTATGCTTTGTTTGCGCTGCCCATTACGTCGATCTTGTGAAGATAGATTTCCTTTAACATGCTGCGGTTTTTCAGTGTAAATATCCTGCTGTCAATGGCTCCCGGATTTTCCGCCAGAATCTTCCTTGTATTTGCCAGTGCGCTGATCCAACCGTCCGTGGCAATGTTCACCTTGCACACGCCCATCCCGGCTGCCTTTGTAATCTGCTCCTCAGGTATGCCTGCCACTGACTCAATGCGGCCGCCGTATGTATTGATCATTTCCACAAATCTTGGTTCAATGGCTGAGGCACCGTGGAGGACAATAGGAAATTCCGGCACCCTGTCCATCACCTCCTCCAGGATATCATAGCGCAGTTGAGGAAGCGTACCGTCCGGGTTAGGTTTGATCTTTACCAGGCCATGGCAGGTGCCAATGGATATTGCCAGGCTGTCGCAACCTGTTTCCCTTACAAACTCCTCCACCTTTTCAGGGTCCGTATACAGACTTTCATGATGCCCTTCCCCGCCGCTTTCCTCTGCTCCGGAAAGCACTCCCAGCTCCGCTTCCACCGTAATGCCGTGTCTATGGGCATAATCCACGGTTTTTCTGGTAAGGGCCACATTTTCCTCAAATGGAAGAGCGCTTCCGTCTATCATAATGGATGAAAATCCAAATTCCACTGCATTCACGCACTGTTCAAATGTCATTCCGTGATCTAAGTGCAGGGCAACCGGAATCTTTTGTCCCTGATTATGGATGCGGTCAATACCTGACTGGGTTATCCTGGCCAGCATCTCATACCCCAACTGTTTGTGCAGGTTCGGAGATGCCAGCAAAATGACAGGCGAACATTTTTCCACCACTGCGTCAATGATTGCATTAAACTGTTCCATGGATATAAAGTTAAATGCAGGCACTGCATAGCCTTCTTCATATGCCTTTTTGAACATCTCTTTTGTGTTTACCTCTCCAAGTTCCGTGTAATGATACATACCCGCCACCTCCGCATTGTATTTCTTCATTCCTGTTAAATATACCGTTTGTTTAATACCGTGTATTTTGGAAGCTCTCCTATTAATGGAAGGATATAGTCCAGGAACTCTTCCCTGATAAAATCCTGTGTTTCGTTGACATAGGACAGTGGAAAGCAATTGTCTTCCTCTGCCACCTTCTCCAGGCCGGCCAGCCCATATACGGCTTCATACCGCCTGCCTTGACTGCGATTTATTGTCACCATCTTAAGGGAATGGCCGCTGACAGCCGCCTTTACGGCCAACCTTCCCAGTTCCTCAGCTTCTTCCCTGTCAATATCCGATGCGTCATGGGCGCCGCATCTTTGCATAAGCCCTAAATCAATGCCCCGGATCTTGCAGTCGAAATGATTTCTCAGCAGCTGGTTTAAGTATGGGATAATGCCACCCATGTTTTTCTGCATGTCCATGCTCCTGTTCACGGAAATATCCTCGAACAGAAACCGTCCATCCTTTGTTCTGACTCCCTCTGCGACCACCGCAAAGCACTTGCCCTTTTTCTTCAGTACGCACCTTACATCCTCTATGAATTTCTGCTGGTCAAATACCAGTTCCGGAACATAAATCAGATCAGGCCCCAGGTCAATCTCCGCGGCTGCCATGGACGCCGCTGCCAGAAACCCCGTATTGCGTCCCATAACTTCGGTGAACATGATCAGTTCCGTATCATAGGTCATCATATCCCTGACCAGTTCTGATACTGTAATTGCAACATGCCTGGCCGCTGAAGGGAATCCTGGTGCATGGTCAATACAGGAAATGTCATTGTCCACTGTCTTGGGCACCACAATCAGCTTAAAATCATAGTTCTGCGATTCCAGAAACCGGCCCAGCCTGAGGCTGGCTCTGACAGAACCATTGCCCCCGTTGATGAAAATATACCGGATGTTCAGGGTTTTCAGTGTCTTTAACACCTTCCTGTAATCCTTTTGTTCCGGGTCATTCTCATCTATTTCATACCTGCAGGATCCGAAAATCATGGAAGGTGTGACTGTCAGAAGGATCTCGTCTGCCAGCCCATCTGAAATATCAAATATTTTTCGTTCAATAACCCCCGTAATTCCATGTTCAGAAGCATATATCCTGTCAATCCCAGGATGCTTTCTGCACTCATCAATCACACCGTAGGCAGATGTGTTGATGACTGCTGTCGGTCCCCCTGACTGGATATATAGTGCATTTGCCTTGTTATCCATCCTTTTTTTATTCCTCTGCAATGTCATTATGATTCAGTCTGAAGTCTGGGATACAAATCTCTTACCCTCAGATAAAGCTCTTTAAATATCTCCTGTTGCTGCCTGTAGCGCTTTACATTCTCAGTCACAGGCTCCACAGGGCTGTCGTTGATTTTTACAATGGCGCTGCACGCTTCCTTTACATCCCTGTACATGCCGCAACCCACAGCAGCCAGTATGGCAGCGCCCTGGCACGCTTCTTCTTCCGTCTCTGTTGTATATACCGGCATCTCCAGGATATCTGCCTGGATCTGCTTCCATGTGATCCCCTTTGCAGCTCCTCCGGATGCAATCAGCCTTGTCCTCCTGATTCCCATCTCATCCAGAACAGCTTCACATTCCTTTAAGTTAAACATGACGCCTTCCATGGTTGCCCGGATTATGTGGCTCTGTTCATGCTTCATCCCCATTCCAAAGTAAACTCCCTTTGCATAAGGATCCATAAACGGGGTGCGCTCTCCCGCCAGATATGGGATACACAGCAAGCCTTCTGCACCGGCAGGCGCCAGCGCTGCCTCTGCATCCAGTTGGGCATAGGACCTTTCATCCCTCAGTATCTTTTTCTTTAACCAGCCAAGAGTGCTGCCTCCATTCAAGGCACCTCCCTGGACATACCACCTTTCCGGCTCCGTATGGCACCATGTCTGCAGACGCATCTGCCTGTCATATACAGGATTGTTCACAACGGCTGCAATCTGGGATGCTGTGCCGATATTGCAGGCCATGATCCCTTCCTCAATCACCCCGTTGCCCGTAAGCTGTGCGGAGGAATCCCCTGCCCCGAACACCACCCTGGTATTCTCTGACAGGCCTGTTTCTCTGGCCGCTGCCGCCCATACACGGCCGGCTATCTGGGAGCTTTCCCCAACCTCAGGCCATATATCGTCCTTTAATCCGACCCGATGGATCAGTTCTCTGCACCAGCACCTGTCCTTAACGGAAAATGCCAGTGTTGCACAGGCATCTGAGTAATCAGAACCAATGGTCCCTGTCAGCCTGTACCGTATGTAATCCTTTGGAAGCATAACC
>JAEWRS010000226.1 GCA_023398855.1 Bacillota bacterium | reverse complement strand
GATCTATATGTGATCACTGATGAGTTCTTTTCCGGGGAAACCCATACGTATCAACAGCTATTTCATTTTAATAATCAGGGAAAGATTTCCCGTTCCGGGCGTACTGTGCGCTACACTGGCGTACAGATGGATGGGGAACTGACAGTTCTCACGGACGGGTGCGAGATGAGTCTGTCGGAAGGACGGATTTCCAGAAATTATAACCAGGTGGAGACAGGAAAGCAGTTTTTGGCTGGTAAAAAAACAGAAGGTTTCACTTCCATCATAACGGTTGTTTCAGGAGGGGAAAAGAATAAATACAAGGCACCCCTGCTTTCCAAGCTCCCCGTATTCGGCTCTGATCCCAGCGCTTCCTTAAGTTCATCTGACGCGGAAGCAATATCCATTGGCTGGAAGGGAAAAAAATATGTAATTATTTTAGCCCACCGGGATATCGGAGACTCCTGCGACTTACTAACAGCAGGAGGCGTGAAGGGACTTGGCTCAGTTATCGTGTTTGATACGGAAAAGCAGAAGGTAGGAGGCACGGTCCTTCACTGGTAAAGCGCCTGAAAATATGATAATAAGAGAAAGCAGCGTTTTTTAAGTAAACGCTGCTTTTTGCTGTAGTCTGAGTCTGAATGTATGTTCTTTTAACTGGAAATCCGTACCTGGATCCAGTGAAGAACATCATTGATGACTTCATCCTTGCAGTATTCATTAAAAATCTCATGGAACAAGCCACCGTAAATCTTCATCTGCTTATCTTTTGACGGAGCAGCAGCAAAAAACTCATAAGTATCCTGAACGCTCACCAGGCCATCCTTTTCTCCATGGAGCATGAGGATTGGGTACTGGAACTTTGTGACGGTCTCCTCAAACCAGGTGATTCCCTGGCAGAGAGCATAGCATAAGCCGGTTGTAAAGGTTTTGGTGTTATAGGGATCCTTGCCATACCAGTCTACAACTTCTGCTACAGAGCACACACCTGCTCCCAGCTCATTGGGAAGCTTGGTGTGGGGATCCAGGTCTTTGGGGACACTGCTGATGAGCCTGGCAATATCCTTTGTTAACGCACCGCTGGTAATGATGCCCCTGAGCTTTTTGTCCGTATATTTGGCTCCGTATAAAGAAACCGTGAACCCTCCCATACTATGACCAAGCAAGAAGACCGGAATTTCCGGATTTTCCCTGATGGCAATGTCAACCACCACATTGGTGTCATCAAGCAGCTGGTTAAAATCTTCATAATGAGTCCGTTCCCCTTCGGAGCGCCCATGTCCTCTGTGATCAAAACGGTAGGTTGCAATTCCAGCTTTATAAAACTGCTCAGCAAGGTAATCATACCGTCCCTGATGCTCACAGAGCCCATGTACGATGACAGCTGCCCCAATGGCTGTCTCAGGCACCTGCTTATTTAAAAACAGCTTGGTCCCATCAAATGAAGAAATCATGTCTCCCATAGTAAAACCTCCTTTTATATTTTGACTTGTATTTACCTTATTATACCAGACTTATGTCCATATTAATAGGAAGAAAGACATGAAAGAAGGGGAAAAGAATTGATAGGGCATTTGTGGGATCTGATAGCGGTAAGAGTTTGAGCTGTTGGCAAGGTGTATTTTTTCTCTATCTATTCTTATTTTATTTTAATTACGTTAGGCACTAGTGACAGTGAAAAGAAAAACGAAAAAAAAAACGCCGTCAAAATACACAAATTATTCAAAGAAAATTCTACAAAAGATCCAGAAAAATCATCTGAAAAGAAAATACTTTTAATTTTGCCTATATTTTCAATTAAAAAATTAATAAAAAATTTATAATTTTAAAGGATAAAATTGTTTTAATTGTTCAAACAAGTGTCGACATTAATAGGCTGTTACGAATTATGCAAAAAGTTGACAATTCATGAAGATGAAAGTATGATACACGATATACCTCCTGCAACATTGTATAATTAGGAGTACAATTTGTAAAAATGGTAATATATAATAGGAGGACGGTTAAGAAAGGAAGTGAGCATTACGGAGGATTTGGCAGAGAAGTTATTAGAGGAACTGAACTGCGAAACGGTCTTTACCATTCCTATATTTGGTGGGATTCCCATTGCTGAATCAGTGATGGTATCATGGATTATCATGGCGGCTCTGACACTCCTTTCCATCATTCTGGTGAGAAATCTTAAGGTTGAGAATCCTGGGAAGAAGCAGTTGGTGCTTGAAATGGCAATTGGCGGAATTTACAATTTTTTTGAAGACCTGGTGGGAGAAGAGGGAAAACGATATATCCCGTATCTCATATCCGTGGCCATTTATATCGGAGTAGCCAATTTAATTGGCATGGTGGGATTCAAACCGCCTACCAAGGATTTAAATGCCACCACAGCGCTTGCTATTATGAGCATACTGCTGATAGAATATTCGGGCTTTCACAAAAAGGGGTTAAAAGGTTTTTTTAAGAGCTTCGGAGAACCCATGCCTCTTATTGCCCCTATGAATGTTCTGGAACTATTTATCAGGCCGCTTTCCTTGTGCATGCGGTTGTTTGGTAATGTTTTGGGATCATTCGTTGTTATGGAACTGATTAAACAGCTGGCCGGGCCAATCATTCCAATTCCGTTTACCTGTTATTTTGATATCTTTGACGGATTGATACAGGCCTATGTATTTGTTTTTTTAACTGCACTATTTATCAGGGAAGCAGTGGAGTAAGTCATTAAAACTAAAAGGAGAGAATTATTATGTTAGTAGCAATTGGAGCAGGAATCGCAGTTTTTACAGGTATTGGAGCAGGAATTGGAATCGGTTTGGCAACTTCCAAGGCAGTGGATGCCATCGCGAGACAGCCAGAGGCAGAAAGCAAGATCAGCAAAGCACTTTTGTTAGGATGTGCACTTGCAGAGGCTACTGCCATTTATGGTTTCGTTATTGCCCTTCTCATCATTTTATTCCTTAAATAATTCATAAGGTCGGGATTAAAGTGGAAAAAATTAAAAGAAAGGCAGGCGGTACAGATGCTTAGACTGGATATGAACCTTGTGTGGAATATCGTAAACCTCATTGTCCTGTATCTTCTGCTTAAGCATTTCCTCATTGGGCCGGTTATGGATGTGATGAATAAGCGGCGGGGCATGATTGAGCAGAGTATTTCAGAAGCCAGGAATAAGGAAGGTCAGGCAGCAGAGCTTAAAAAACAGTATGAAGAAAAGCTGGCTGCCTCCTCTGATGAAGGGTCAAGGCTTATTGATGAGGCGAAAACCCAGGCAAAGGCCCAGTATGACCGGATTTTAAAGGATGCAGGAGAAGATGCAGGCCGTCTGATGGCCGAAGCCAGAGAACAAGCGGAGGCTGATCAGGAAAAGGCCATGCGTGAGGCCAAGGCACAGATCGCGGGTCTGGTTATTGCAGCTGCGGCCAAGGTGGTTAATCAAGAGGTTAGCGCCAGAGCGAACCAGGCGCTTTACGATTCATTTATAGCAGAAGCAGGTGATTTCCATGACACAGGCAGCAATTAATTACGGTCAGGTGCTTTTTGAGCTTTCTGTTTCTGAAACAGCCATTGAGGAAACAGATCTGGTACTTAAGACCGTACCAGAGCTTAAGCGTGCCCTTAACAGCCCTGTGGTGGCCAGGAGCAGCAAGCACCGTGTGATAGAACGGGTATTTCCTGCTGAGATCAGGACCTTTTTAAAAGTTTTGGTGGACCGCCGGGATATAGATCTTTCAGATGACATTTTTAAGGCATGGCGTGCCTGCGTATGCAGGCAGGAAGGGATCCTGGAGGCCTCTCTTTACTACGTGACAGAACCGGAAGAAGAGCAGCTTCAGGAAATCAAGGCAATGCTGCGTAAAAAGTATAATAAAAAAGATGTAAGGCTTTGTCTGATCTCTGATCCTGGTCTGATCGGTGGATTCATCATCCGCGTAGGTGATATGGAGACTGACTGGAGTTTAAAGGGACGTCTTAAAGAATTGGAACAAAAAATAATGCGGAGGTGAAAAACGTGGCTTCCATCAATTCAGATGAAATTATTTCTATATTGAGAAGTGAGATTGAAGAT
>JAEWRS010000214.1 GCA_023398855.1 Bacillota bacterium | reverse complement strand
GCATTGTGCTGGAGGGCGCCACCTCCGTGGATGAATCGATGCTCACCGGTGAGAGCATGCCCATTGACAAGAAGGCGGGTGACAAGGTATTCGCCGCCACCATCAATAACAATGGCGTGATCCGCTTTGAGGCGAAAAAGGTGGGCGCCGATACGGCTCTTGCCCAGATCATCAGGCTGGTGGAGGATGCCCAGGGCTCCAAGGCGCCTATCGCCCAGATGGCTGATATTGTTTCCGGCTATTTCGTACCGGTAGTTTGTGCAATTGCTCTTTTTTCCGGCATTGCCTGGTATATCGGCACAGCAGGAGATTTAAAGTTTGCACTTACCATATTTATTTCAGTTCTGGTCATCGCCTGCCCCTGTGCCCTGGGTCTTGCAACGCCCACTGCCATTATGGTGGGAACAGGAAAAGGTGCGGAAAACGGCATTTTGATTAAGGGCGGAGAGGCCCTTGAGACAGCTCACAAGATCAGCACTATTGTATTTGATAAAACAGGAACCATTACAGAAGGAAAGCCAACGGTAACCGATGTTCTGACTGCAAAAGGGCTTTCAAAAGAGCTGCTGCTGCAGCTTACGGCTTCTGCTGAAAAGGGTTCTGAGCATCCTCTTGGCCAGGCAATTGTCCGCGGTGCAAACGATGCAGGACTCACCTTATTGGCAGCAGAGCATTTTGAGTCACTCACCGGACGGGGGATTGAAGCGAAAATCAACGGAGAAGATATTCTCGCCGGAAACCGGAAGCTGATGGTTGAACGGGATATTTCCTTAACAGGAATGGAAGAAGCGTCTGACAGGCTGGCAGGAGAAGGAAAAACTCCTATGTATGTGGCAGTTAACGGCAATCTGGCCGGTATTGTAGCTGTTGCAGACGTTGTAAAGGAATCCAGCCGGGCAGCCATTGAACAGCTCCATAAAATGGGCATAGAGGTAGCCATGATCACCGGAGACAATAAGAGAACAGCAGAAGCCATTGCAAAAGAAGTGGGAATCGACCGGGTGCTTTCCGAGGTTCTTCCTCAGGATAAATCCGATGAAGTGAGAAAGCTGCAGGCAGAAGGCCGTAAGGTGGCCATGGTGGGTGACGGGATCAATGATGCTCCTGCTCTGGCCCAGGCTGATATCGGCATTGCTATCGGTTCCGGTACGGACGTTGCCATGGAATCCGCTGACATTGTTCTCATGCGTTCTGATTTAATGGATGTGCCTACAGCAATCAACTTAAGCAAGCAGACCATCCGAAATATCAAGCAAAACCTTTTCTGGGCATTCGGTTATAATGTGATCGGGATCCCCATTGCAGCAGGACTTTTGCATCTGCTGTTTAACGGGCCCCTTCTTAACCCCATTTTTGCGGCGGCAGCCATGAGCTTAAGCTCTGTTTCCGTGCTGACCAATGCATTGCGGCTGAAAAGATTTAAACCAACCACAGGAACGAGGTGACCGGATATGAACAGGAATGGAAAAATAATGGCAGCAGTGGGAACCGCCGCTGTTTTGGTAGCTGTGATCGTGGCAGCGGTTGTAAAGACAGCCGGAGGAAGCTTAGATGTAGTGGGAGCAAAGTCAATTACATCATTTGAAGCGGTTTTAAATACGCTGCCTGACAATGTAATTGCAGATAAAACCAATGGAGGCTGGTCCTTACGTGCCCCTGATGGCAGCGTACGCTTTATCTGGAGTGAGGATTACAGCAAGAGTGCTCTTTACGATGTTATGCTGGAGTTTCAAGCTGCCCCGTTTGTCAATGCAGGGCTTGATACTGGGAAGCTGCCGGATAATTACGCGGCCAATGATGAAATGCTGATGGTAGGAACCAGGCTGGGAACCGGTCAGCCGGTCTATGAGGGTGCTATCACACCTCTCACCGCTTATGAGCAAATCGTAAATAAGCACCGGGAATCCATCAACTACCATATGGACCTTGACCACTATGGAGTAAAGCTGGGAGACGGCAATATGTTTGAGTGGGCAAAGAATATGGAAACAAATACCGTTAAAAACATAGATCAGGATAAGGACATTGTTTTTGTATTGAATCCAGCCCCCCTTATTGCAGCCGGTGTTGATCCGGAGAAAGTGGAAGGCTGGGTATATGCTCCTGTTTCTGTAATGGAAAAGGGAAAGACACTGGAGGTCTATAAGTTTTTAAAACCTTTTAATTTAAAATAAAATATAATACGGAGGTAACTCAAATGGCTAAAACAGTAATAAAGGTAGATGGAATGTCATGTGAACACTGTGTAAAGGCAGTTACAAATGCCGTTGGCTCTATATCCGGAGTATCCGGAGTATCAGTGGATCTGGAAGAAAAGTCAGTAACAGTTGATCATGATCCGGACCAGGCTACTGTCCAGACCATTAAATCTGAGATTGAAGACCAGGGCTATGATGTGATTGAATAAGAAATAAAGAGGACGGGGACCGCTCAATGAGGCGGTTCCCGCCTTTCTATGTTTTTGGTGAGTGCAGCGAAAGAAGAATGGAGGTTTCAGAATGCTGAAAAGCAGCAAAAATGTACTGGTTGTGGATGATGAGCCTAAAATTCTGGAGGTTGTCTGCCTGCTTTTGGAGAGCAAGGGTTTTTTCACATTCCCCGCTGAAAACGGCAAAAGAGCACTGGAAATATTTGATACGGAAAATATTTCCCTTATCATTCTGGACCTTATGATGCCGGACCTCTCAGGAGAAGAGGTTTGTATGGCCATCCGTAAGAAATCCCGTGTTCCCATTATCATGCTGACAGCAAAGGTGGATGAAAATGATGTGGTGGAGGGCTTAGGCATTGGAGCGGATGATTATGTGGTGAAGCCCTTTGGCTTAAAAGAGCTGTATGCCAGGGTGGAGGCCGTTCTTCGCCGGACAGAAAGTGACTTAGTGCCCCTTGTCAAAAGGAATTCCTGGAGAAACGGGGACCTGGTGATTGATTTTGAGAAGAATGAGGTCCGGAAAAAGGGAGTGAGCCTGACTCTTACACCAAGCGAACTGAAAATCCTGTCAGTACTTATTAAATATCCAGGGAAGGTCTTCACCAGAGAGGAATTGATTGAGACAGCTTTGGACAAGAGCTTTGCAGGCTATGACAGAGCCATTGACAGTCACATTAAAAATATCAGGAAAAAGGTGGAGGACGATCCGAAGAACCCAGTGTATGTGCGGACGATCCCGGGGCTGGGATATAAATTTGGAGGTGGTGGAGAGTGAAAAGCTTGCGAAAACAGTTATCCCTTTCCATTTTGCTGACCCTTTTGATTACTATTGGTCTCATTGGCCTTCTGTCCAACTGGATTATGAACCGGGAATTTGAGAAATACATCACCAGGCTTGGACAGGAACGGAGAGAAAATATCGTTGATGATTTAAGCAGGCAATACGACAGCTATAAACGGAGCTGGAAGCTTGATTACGTTCATGCCATCGGCATGAACTCCCTGTATGACGGATACATCGTAAAGCTGTACGATGCAGGGGGAACCATGGTATGGGATGCGGAAAACCATGACATGAGTCTTTGCGGGCAGATCATGAACGAAATATCATTGAGAATGGAAGAAAGGGGCACTGCCGGCGGATTTGTAGATCATACCTATGAGCTGCAGCAGAATGGAAAACAGATAGGGGCTGTGTCTATTAAATATTACGGACCGTTTTTTATGAATGAGGCTGATTTTAAATTTATCAATGTGATGAACACCGTTCTTTTGGCCATTGGAATCTTATCCAGCGCCTGCTCCGTGGCGGTGGGCTGTTTTCTTGCCCGGAGAATATCCCGTCCTGTTACCAAAACAGCTTATATTGCCAAACAAATATCAAAGGGCAATTACAACATCCGGTTTGAGCCCGGAACAAAGATCCGGGAGCTTGATGATCTTGCAGATGCCATCAACCATCTTTCCGATGCTCTCGGGGACCAGGAGAAATTGCGTAAGCAGATGACTGCTGACGTTGCCCATGAACTGAGAACGCCTTTGACCGCCCTCAGCTCTCATTTGGAGGCAATGATAGAGGGCTTGTGGGATCCGACGCCAGAACGGCTGAAAAGCTGCCATGAGGAAGTAAAGCGCCTTGGAACGCTGGTGGAGGATCTGGGTCAGCTGGCGTAAATCGAAAGTGAAAATCTGGTTTTAAATAAATCCCGAACCAATCTGCTGGAAATTGTTAGTACGGTATCAGATACCATGAAAGGGGAGATGGGAAAGAAAAACCTGACCTTTTCCATTGTAGGCAGACCTGTCTTTGCTGAAGCGGACAAAAACAGATTCAGCCAGGTGATCGCCAATCTTCTCTCCAATGCAGTCAAATACACGCCAGAGGGAGGAACCATAGAGATCCAGGTATCTGAAACAGACCGGCTGGCAACCGTAAAAGTAATTGACACGGGAATGGGGATTCCGGAAAAAGATCTTTCTTTAATCTTTGAACGGTTTTACAGAACAGACAAATCCCGAAACAGGAAGTCAGGGGGAGCAGGCATCGGCCTTGCCATTGTCAGATCAATAGTAACCGCTCATGGGGGAATGGTGACAGCGGAGAGCGTCCAGGAGAAGGGAAGCTGTTTTACCGTGAGCATTCCCAAAGAAGAGGAAACGGGTTCTGTCGTATAATTTATATAAAACCGAATATAATTTAGTAAAAAAATT
>JAEWRS010000204.1 GCA_023398855.1 Bacillota bacterium | reverse complement strand
CAGGCCCAGATCAATCCTCATTTCCTCTATAACACCTTAAATGCCATCACCTGGCAGGCAGCTGACCAGGGGGCGGAAGAAATCAGCATCCTTTCCAATTCACTGGGAAAGTTTTTCAGAATCGGCTTGAGTAAGGGGGCAGAGGTGATCTCTCTTCGGGAAGAGCTGGAGCACGTGACAAGTTATCTGGAGATTCAGAGCATCCGGTATCATTCCAGGTTAAGCTATGAAATCCATGCTGATAACAGGTGTCTGGATTTTCGGATGATAAAACTGCTTTTGCAGCCTTTGGCTGAAAACTCCATTTATCATGGAATCAAGGAAAAGCAGGGGGCTGGTATTATAAAAATCTATGTCAGTGAGGAAGAAACAGACGGGGAATCAGTCACTGAGCTGGAGGTTTGGGATAACGGAGCAGGAATTTCCCGAGAAAAGCTTGCTTTCATCAATGAAACCTTAAAAAGGGGCGGAACGGACTGTAAAGCCGGTTATGGCATTTATAATGTCAATGAAAGAATCAGGCTGTTTTATGGAAAGGAATATGGGCTGCATTATGAGAGCAGCTTTGGACTTTGGACAAAGGCGGTTCTCAGGATTCCGGCAATATCAGGGGAGGTGGAGTGATGTATCGCATATTGATTGTAGATGATGAAGACTATGTGAGAGACTTACTGGTGAGAAACATCCAAAATTCCGCATTGGAAGTGGAGGTAGTGGCAGTTGCAGGAGACGGAGAGGAAGGGCTCCGGGAGGCTCTCATCAATAAGCCGGATATTGTCATAACGGATATAGCCATGCCATTTATGAATGGGCTGGAATTGATCCGCAGAATTCAGGAGGCAGGGCTTTCCAGCAAAAATCTGGTTATAAGCGGATACGATGAATTTGACTACGCAAAGCAGGCTATTTCTCTTGGGGTCAAGGATTATCTCCTAAAACCATTTCTTCCAAAAGAAATGATAGATGTATTGAATAAAGTAATACAGGAACTGGACAGTCAGAAGGTACTGCAGCAGAATATGAGCCTGTTAAAAGAACAGGCAATGAGCCGGGCAGGTCTTGCCAGGGAAAAGGCTCTGAAGGCACTTCTTAAGGGAAAGGGGTTGGGAGAAGAACCGGAATTTACTCTGGAAGGAAGGTTTTATGCAGCAGCAGTAATCCGAATGGAAGGCGGAGCATGGGATTTTGGAAGACAGGAGCAAGTGGAAGAGTTTCTTATGCTCATACGGCAAGGGTATCTTTCTGGTGGGATCAGTTTGTATGCAGTCAGCTTTGACGGAATCCAGCTGGCAGCTATTTTGTGCGGCGACGGAGAACTTGAGGAGCACTTTTTACATAAAATCGGGGCAAGTCTGGATAGAATCAGCGCAAGCCTGGAGAAATATTACCATATTCAGATGAACGGAGCGATTGGCCGTGCTTACAGGAGTCAGTCAGAGCTGGTGGATTCCTACCGGGAGGCCATGGCAATGTGGCGCGGAAACTTAGACGCAGAAAAGAAATTCCTGTTTTATGGAGAAGAGACTGGCAGGAAGGAGGAAACCAGCAGCAGCCAGATCAGGGAGTGGAAAAACCAGATCCGGCTTTCTGTGCGTGCAGGTCAGGAGGCAGAGGCCTTTCGGGGGCTTACGGGTCTGATGAAGTGTTATGCCTCCCTGTCAAACAGAAAGAATGACTATGTGGGAGTATCTGTGGGCGAACTGGTTTATGCCATTCAAAATGACATGGAGCTGGATGGATTTGACCGGGCAGATACTGAGCCCCTATCCTTTATGCAGGACCGAATCACCTACGGAAGCCTGATGGATATGAACCATATGCTGGCTTCTTATATTGAAAAATGCTGCCGGATCGTACGGGAGAATTCCGAGGAAACCAGGGCGGATGCAGTGGTAAAGCAAATGAAGCTGATTATTGACAATGACTTAAACAAGACGGAGCTGGACTTAGAGACAGTGGCTGCAAAGGTCCATTTCAGCTCCAGCTATATCAGGCAGATTTTCAAACAATATACAGGCGAGTGCTTTGGAGAATATTTGATCCGGAAGCGTATGGAGCGGGCCGGCAGACTGCTGCAAAAGACCAGCATGAAGATTCAGGAGATTGCAGACCAGTGCGGATATGAAAACCAGAGATATTTTGCCAGCAGCTTTAAGAAGTTTTATGGCTGCACGCCTACGGAATTTAAACTGGTGGTGGAAGAAGAACATTTATACTAGGAGGGTTACGAATCATGATTCAATTTACAGAACAGGAAATCATGCATGTAAGGAAGAAATACCATAGACAACGGTCAGCCATTACCCGTATCAAGGAAGAGGTAAGGGAGGTCATGGCAGAGCCGGTTCTGGTTCCAAAGACAGGAATCGCCAACTGGTCTCTTTATTATTATTGTCCGGTCTGCTCTGTAAGGCTGATTTTTGACCGGAACGATCCCCACCATCATGGCTGTCCCTCCTGTGGGAAGGTATATTCCGGTGAGCCATATGACAGTACCTGGTGGGGGATCATGAACAGCAGGAATTATACCGCGGCATTTCAGATGGGGCTGATTTATGTAATTACTGAAGAAATTGATTATGCGAGAAAAGCCGTGGACATTATGATGGAATATTCCGGTTATTATAAAGATTATGAGGTACACGGAAACATACCTTACAACGGGCCTGGTAAATCAGGTGCCCAGACTTTGGATGAGGCGAATTTTCTCAGAAGCTTTGCCATGACCTATGATCTGCTGTCTGATTTCATGACATTAGAAGAGAAGACATTCATTGGAAAGGAAATGCTCATTCCCGGGGCAGAGTTTCTTATGGAACACCGGCATAATCAGCTGCACAATCATGAGGTGATCATTAATTCTGCTGTTGGGGTTATTGGTCTGATCTTTGGGATTGACCGTTATATCCAGTTTGCTGTTTATGAACCTTATGGGCTCCTGTATCAGCTGGAAAATGGGATGCTACCTGATCACATGTGGTTCGAGGGGGCGTTTGGATATCATTATTATGCACTGACCAGTTTCTTTTCCTATGAAAAATTTGCCCTTCATACATCTCACAGTCACATCAGGCATCCCAACTATAAGGCCATGATGGAGCTTTTGTTATCTTATGTGGAACCGGGATTCCGTATTCCCATGCTCAATGATACCAATTACGGGCATACTTCATCAAGCCTGTATTTATATGAATTTCCTTACAGGCAGCTGGGAGGAGAAAAGCTTCTTTATGTACTGAACCGGTTATATGAAAAAGAGAAGAGAGACAATCTGGAAGCGCTGATCTATGGGGTGGCTGAACTGCCTGAATGTACTGTTGAGACAGGGAATTACCATGTGGAAGAGGGCCGGTCAGGGAGCACGGTTTTAAGGGGAAAGGACGGCAGGTATCTGCTGTTTAAGCATGACCGCTACGGCGGGGAGCATGACCATTACGACCGGCTGGATATCAGCTATTTAGCTTGTGGAAAAAGAATTTCCCCTGATCTGGGAACAACGGGATACGGCGCGGTCATGCATTATGATTATTATAAAAATACAGGTTCCCATAATACGGTAAACATCGGTGAAGAGAATCAGGCGCCTGTGAATGCAAGGCTTACCCGTTATGAAGAAACGGATGGGGTCGTATATGTGGAGGCAGAAGCGGACTGGACAATTCCGTATGAAATGCCTGACAGCTTTACCATTGTGCAGTGGAAGGAAGAATATTACCGCCCAGTGAAAATGGTAAGAAAGATTGTATGGACGGAGAATTATTTCGCGGAAGTATTTCTGGTTAGGGGAGCAGATAAAAATCTCCCGGTGGACTGGGTCATGCATTTTTCCGGTACTAGGATCAGACAGCCGGAGGGAACCATGATGGAAACCTTTTCAGAAAGGAAGCCATACCGTTATTTCCATCACATGAAAAAGACTGTCCCAGCAAAAGACCAGCCCTGTATGGTCCACGAGTACAAGGATGGGGGCATCCATACCCGGGTATTTTCCTGGGGGCAAGGGAAGGAACTGTATGCAGGAATGGGGCCGGATAATCCTTCTGTATCTGATATCAACTACCAGGTGGAACGGGCCTATGGCCCTGAGGTTGTATTTGCTCATGTTATCACCAGCAGCAATGGGCCTTGTCCGGTCAGGAATGTGACCTTTGTGCCAGATGGGGATCACATGACCATTATGGTGGAAGAAGAAAGAGACGCAAGCAAGTGGAGCCGGTGCCATAACATGTAAAACATAGGAAAAGGGCTGCCTGTCATTTGACAGGACAGCCCTTTATAGGACTAAGCGGCCGACTGCTCTTCTTCTGCAGCGGCGTTGGCATTTTTGCCTTTGCCAAGAACACAGGTATAGACGAAAGCTCCGAAGCAGGCTGCTGCAAACAGAATTCCAACCGGATAAGCAATGCCGGTGGAAAGCTGGAACCCTTCTTTTGCAATCAGGATGTAAGTACAGGAAACAGCTGACATAAAGGTTGCCGGAAGCGCTGTGATCCAGTAAAAGCGTTTCCTGCGGTATAAGTACACGCTTGCAGACCACAGTGCGATCATGGCAAGGGTCTGGTTGCTCCAGGAGAAATACCTCCATACGATCTGTACGTCAAACTGAGTCAGTACGGAGCCTATTGCCAGAAGGGGAACCGTGAGGAGCAGCCGGTTTTTCACTGGTTTCTGGTCCATTTGGAACCAGTCGGCCAGTGTGAGTCTGGCGCTTCTGTAAGCGGTATCTGCAGACGATATGGGACAGGCAA
>JAEWRS010000173.1 GCA_023398855.1 Bacillota bacterium | reverse complement strand
CGTTATTTGCAAAAAACCCTACCGACTTAGGTACCAGGTGCACGGTGTTTAAGAATTCCAACGTAAAACAAGCCCAAAAGGAAGGGGCCGAAGTATCCGACATTTCCGCGGGCCTTGCCTATTCTGTGATCAAAAATGCCCTGTTTAAAGTCATTAAAATTACAAATGCTTCTGATCTTGGCCGGCATGTGGTTGTCCAGGGTGGTACCTTCTATAATAATGCCGTATTAAGAAGCTTTGAAAAAATCGCAGGCTGTAAAGCCATCCGCCCGGACATTGCAGGCATTATGGGGGCTTTCGGCGCTGCGCTTATTGCCAGGGAACGCTACGAGGAATCCAAAACAACCACCATGTTAAGCCTTGATAAGATCTTAGAACTGCACTACGAGACCTCCATGGCCCGCTGCAAGGGCTGTACCAACAACTGTGTGCTCACGGTTAACCGTTTTGACGGAGGCCGCCAGTTCATTTCAGGCAATCGCTGTGAACGTGGTCTTGGCAAGGAAAAAGCAAAAAGAGAAATTCCAAACCTGTTTGATTATAAAAACCAACGCATGTTTGATTACGAACCCTTAAGCCCGGATCTTGCAGAGCGGGGTACCATTGGAATCCCAAGAGTTTTAAACATGTATGAAAACTACCCCTTCTGGGCTGTTTTCTTTAAAGAACTGAAATTCCGGACAGTGCTCTCCCCTCAGTCCACCAGAGAGATTTACGAGCTTGGCATTGAGTCCATACCCAGTGAGTCAGAATGCTATCCTGCAAAGATTGCCCACGGCCATATAGAATGGCTGATCAAGCAGGGAATGAAAACGATTTTTTATCCATGTATCCCCTATGAGCGGAATGAGACCCCTGATGCAGGAAACCATTTTAACTGCCCCATTGTCACCTCCTACGCAGAAAACATTAAAAACAACGTAGAGGGTATTAAGTCGGAAAATATCTGCTTTTTAAACCCGTTCATGGCATTTACCAACGAAGAAGTGCTCACCAGACGCTTAACAGAGATCTTTGAAAAAGAATTCCACATTCAAGCATCTGAGATTGCCGCCGCAGCCTCTAAAGGCTGGGCAGAGCTTATGAACTCCAGAGCCGATATGGAAAGGAAGGGCGAGGAAACCTTAAAATGGCTGGAAGATAACGACCGTCATGGAATCGTTTTGGCAGGCCGGCCCTATCATGTGGATCCTGAAATTAACCACGGCATTCCGGAGCTTATTACCTCCTATGGATTTGCTGTGCTCACAGAAGATGCCGTTTCCCATCTGGCTGAAATTGAACGCCCCCTGGTTGTCACTGACCAGTGGATGTACCATACCAGACTCTACCGGGCTGCTGCTCTTGTTAAAAAAGAGAACCGGCTGGATCTGATCCAGCTGAATTCCTTTGGCTGCGGTCTGGATGCCGTTACCACGGATCAGGTTAATGATATCCTAACCGGCTCCGGCAAAATCTATACTGTTTTAAAGATTGATGAGGTAAATAACCTGGGGGCAGCCAGGATCCGGGTCCGCTCCTTAATTGCGGCACTGAAGGTACGTGACAAACGCCATTATGAACAAAAGGTGGTATCCAGCGCCTATCGCAGGATGACGTTTACCAAAGATATGAAAAAAGATTACACGATTCTGTGTCCTCAGATGTCACCCATTCACTTTGACTTAATTGAACCTGCCATCCGTTCTTTCGGCTACCGGGTGGAGGTCCTTCAAAACGACAACCGCTCTGCCATTGATACCGGATTAAAGTATGTAAACAACGATGCCTGCTATCCCTCTCTTATTGTGGTGGGGCAGATCATGGACGCACTTTTATCCGGAAAATACGATTTAGACCGCACGGCTATATTTATGAGCCAGACCGGCGGCGGCTGCCGAGCTTCCAATTACATCGGATTTATCAGGCGGGCTCTGGAAAAGTCCGAAATGGGCCATATTCCGGTCATCTCTGTCAATGCGAACAACATGGAAACAAACCCCGGATTTACCATCACTCTGCCCATGCTGACCAAGGCAATGCAGGCAGTGGTATACGGGGATGTCTTTATGAGGGTTTTATATGCTACCCGCCCTTATGAGAAAGTGCCTGGCTCAGCCAATTCCCTTCACGATAAGTGGAAAGAACGGTGCACCCAGTCTCTGTCCAGAAAATCACCGGACATGATGACCTTTTCCAGTAATATAAAAGGAATCATCAGGGATTTTGACAATCTGCCCAGAAACCCTGGCCAGAAACCTAAGGTAGGAATCGTGGGAGAGATCCTTGTTAAGTTTTCTCCTCTGGCCAACAATCACATTGTCGAGCTTTTGGAATCAGAAGGTGCAGAAGCTGTTATGCCGGACTTAATGGACTTCCTTTTATACTGCTTCTATAACAATAACTTTAAAGCCCTGAATCTAGGCGGCAAGAAAACTACTGCAGCCTTGTCAAATATGGGGATTTCTCTGCTGGAATATTTCCGCAGTACGGCAAAGAAAGAACTGTTAAAGAGCAAGCACTTCACTGCCCCTGCACATATCGGAAATCTGGCAGATATGGCAAAAGATTTCGTATCCATTGGAAACCAGACCGGCGAAGGATGGTTTTTAACCGGAGAGATGCTGGAGCTGATTCACAGCGGAACCAACAATATTGTATGCACCCAGCCCTTTGGCTGCCTTCCCAATCACATTGTTGGAAAGGGTGTTATCAAGGAATTGCGGAAAGCTTATCCTGACTCTAATATTATAGCCATAGATTACGATCCCGGCGCTAGTGAAGTAAATCAGTTAAACCGCATTAAGCTGATGCTCTCCACTGCCCAGAAAAATATGCTCAAAAAAGAGAAACCTATTTAACAGAAGGCGGGGGATTCATTCCCCCGCCTTTTGTTTCTATATGGCAAGTATCATTTCCAGACACCGGTTATCCACTGCATTCTTCAGCTCAAAGCTGAAGTCATGCAGGTCAGCCTTCAAATAATCTTTCATTTCTTTCATCCCATCATATCCGGATTCTACCAGTTCTTCTACTAATCTCTCTAGGTTCTGTTCCAATGAAGCTGCTGAGTTCTGATTAACAAAATCAATTAATTGGTCCAGTTCTCCTTGGGTATATCCCTGGGTCCATACCCTTTTGCCCCCCAATCCACAGGCCAGAATATTCCGCAGCACAACGCTGGGAACATTTATGAACAGTTCCCGGTAATCTGGTGAATAAGCTCGCAGCACATGGAATATATACTCTTCCGGCAATTTTTTAAGAAAGTCCTGTTCCAACTCCACACATGTTACAAAAAGGTGGATAACATCGATGCCGCTTAAGGAATCCAATGGGAGCAAAACCGGATAATCCAGGGTAAGGATGTGATTTTGTGGCTGAAACCGTGGATCATAATATAAAAAAAAGGCTGGAATACCTTTTATAAAGGTATCATAATAACACCGGCTACCGTAACAATGGAACTCAGGTACTATTTTGTTGTACAGGATCTGGCATTCCTTCACTTTCTTAAGCAGCTTCTCATATCCCAGGACATAGACTTCTTTTGCATCCTGCCTTTCAGCCAGGGAAAGCAATTCCCGGTTTTCTCCCTGCTCTGTATCATACTGGTGTATACAGTATAATACAGCTCCCATGAGCTGCCTGGCCTTTTCATAGGTAATGGAGGTGCTTTCCTTTCCAGTGTATTTATCCGCCAATTCCGCTACTATGGGAACCAATTCCTCTGTTTTAAAATTCATCCTCTTCTTCCCCGCACAAATCCGGGCCAAAACGGGCACTTCTTGCAAAGGTCTCCAGTCCGGTATCCTCCAAGTGATCAAGGGACCCCTGGCACGGTCCGTCAAACTGCTCCTTCATACATCTGATCAGTTCATCATCAGTAAACTCATCCAATGATTCATTTTTATAAAAATAGAATATATCCTGAAGCCTTCCCAGAGTATCCACATAATTATCCTGATAAATATAAGGAGAATCACAAAAGGCAAAAATCAGTTTAGGAAGGATTCCTCCCCCAAACTCTACCCTCTCCTTTTCCATCAAAGAGTCTTTACTCTCCCTGATCAGCAAACCAGCATCTTCTTCTGTCAAAGCCAGACCAAACCGGTTGGTATAATCATTGGCAGCCTTCACTCTGGCAATCTGAAAGCTGTCATTTGCAGTCTGAAGCCATTTCCTGTCGTCCATAAAATCACTCCTTTCACTCGTTAAATACCAAGTCTACTCCTTGATAAACACAATTACAAGACTTGAAAAAAAGCTATTTTTGTGGTATGATTATATTGTAAAAGACAGGGCTTCCTGCCTTTTTTTTATGCTTATTTCTGCTAAGTGAAGAATGAATGGCCAGTTGTTCCTGTATTTTTCATCCAGTGAAAGGATGAGCTTCCAGAATGCGGTAAGATTACAGTTTTCTTAACATATTCCTGGTTTCTTACGCATTCTTACGCCTTTTTTACAACCCTTGACCTTGGACTAACTCCATGGTTTAAAGTCATTCCATCAGCAAACATGCTGAGCACGCAACAAAAAGGGGTTCTTATGAAAGGAGAACGAACATGAGAAAACAGAAACTAAAATGGTTGATTCCCTGCGCTGCAGCGCTTTTTACAATAGGTGCATCCATGACCTCCTTTGCAGCACAAGGATGGGTACAGGAAAATGACACCTGGGTATACGTAGGCTCCAATGGAGATATGACTACCGAATCCTGGCGCAAGTCCGGTGACAACTGGTTTTATTTAAATGAAGATGGCAAATTGGCTGTCAGCAGCATAATTGAATCTGACGGTAATTACTATTATGTAAATTCGTCAGGAGCCATGGTTACCAATGAATGGCGGGAAATCCCATCCAACCAGGATGAAGAGGACGAACCAGATACTTACTGGTACTACTTT
>JAEWRS010000105.1 GCA_023398855.1 Bacillota bacterium | reverse complement strand
CCCTTAGCAGGGGCGCCTCTTCGGCCTCTTGAGTATTTCTCCGTAGTAGATAACTTCCATATGAATGGTCCTTCAAATAAAATCTTTTCCAGACGCATTGACAATTATACAAAATATAATTCTACTTGTCAACCTATTTTTCGATTTATTTCTTCCTGTATCTTGTCGTGTACGATTTCTGCAATCTGCATGGTTTTCAATTTCTGATAATCCTCTGCATAAAGCGGTTTTAAGAAACAAACCTGTACAATCTGTTTCTTGGAAGACTTCTCATCAAAGGGTTTAAAACTGTCAATCAGCGCAACCGGTACAATGGGACATTTGGCATTTATGGCGCTTTTAAAGGTTCCTCCCTTAAAACTCAAAAGTTTGTTTCCTTCACGGCTACGGGTCCCCTCTGGGAAGATGACGTAATTTCTTCCGGAGTTTACACCCTCAGCCATCTTTTTTATGATTTCCATAGCAGCTCTGATATCCTGGCGATCTATGGAAAATCCGTTCAGGGCTTTTATTACCTGCTTAACAAGAATGAGCTTAGAGGCTTCTTTCTTTACCACCACAGTGAACGGCTTTGGACAGGCATCCATGAGAGCAAGTACATCAAACAGACCTTGATGGTTCGGAAAAAGAATAAACCCATTTTCAGACGGAAGATTTTCCACCCCATGAATGCAAATCTCAACCCGTCCTGATTTATTAACTTTTTTCACAACATTTCGGATATAATCATAACGCTGTTCTTCTGTATGTGAATCTTCCGGGAGTCCAAACTTCCAGATGTGATAAAACCAAACAGGAACGCGAAAAAGATTTTTGACTATTATATAGAAAATACGGTTCATATTTTTTACTATTCCTCTCTGTAATTTCTAACAGCCGTTTCATACAAGTCATTCCCCATGCAATCAATTACTACAATAACGGGAAAATCCTTCACCTCCAGTCGTCTGATTGCTTCAGTTCCAAGATCCTCGTAAGCAATTATTTCCGATGCAACAATACATTTGGATAGAAGGGCACCGGCGCCCCCCACAGCGGCAAAATAAACGGCTCCATTTCTTACCATTGCTTCTTTTACGTCCTTGCTTCGTTTTCCCTTTCCGATCATGCCTCCCATTCCCATATCAAGAAGCTGGGGCGTATATTTATCCATTCGGCTGGCCGTTGTCGGTCCGGCCGAACCTATGGGACGTCCTTCTCTTGCCGGAGACGGTCCCATATAGTAAATCATATTTCCTTTCATATCAAAGGGAAGCTGCTCATTTCTGTCTAAAGCTTCTTTCATCCGTTTATGCGCAGCATCCCGTGCCGTATATATGGTTCCTGTAAGATAAACGTAATCCCCTGCCCTTAAGGACTGGGCATCCTTTTTTTCTATGGGTGCTTTTATATGATGATCCATGGTCTCCTCCAGTTTATATATTAATGAATCAAACAGATATATCTGAATGTTCAATTATTACCCCATAAGGCAGGTTGGAATAATAGTTTTTCTCAGCCTCTGCTGCAATGATTATAAAATGCGGTGAGCGTGCCTGTTTACATGACAGCAAATATTAACTGCTACCGGCAAACCCGCAATATGAGTTGGATAGGTTTCAATATTTACAGCCAGGGCGGTGATATTACCTCCTAAACCTCCTGGCCCAATTCCCAGCTTGTTTATTTTCTCCAGCATTTCCTTTTCCAGTTCCTTTATATATGGGATTGAGGGCTGTTCTTCAAGATCCCTGGTCAGGGCATGCTTCGCTATCAAGGCACATTTTTCAAAAGTTCCCCCTATCCCCACTCCAATAACCATGGGAGGACAAGCGTTTGGACCGGCTTCTTTTACAGTCGTCAAAATTGCTTCTTTAATTCCATCCAGTCCGTCTGCGGGCTTTAACATAAAAATGCGGCTCATATTTTCACTTCCAAAGCCTTTAGGAGCAACTGTAATATCAATCTTATCACCGCTGACAATTTCATAATGAATGACCGCAGGTGTATTATCCTTTGTATTCACCCGCTCTACCGGTTCCACCACTGACTTTCTCAAATATCCTTCTTCATACCCTTCTCTCACCCCCTGATTAACTGCATCAGTAAGATCCCCACCTTCTATATGTACATTCTGGCCTATTTTCATAAAAATAACTGCCATACCGGTATCCTGGCAAATAGGAATCATATCCTCTCTGGCAATTTTTAAGTTTTCCTTCAACTGACAAAGTACCTGCCTGCCGAGAGGGGATCTTTCATTATTTACCGCTTTGAGAAATTCTCTTTCCATATCATCAGACAGCACATGATTGGCATCGATACACATTTCCTTAATGTTTTTTGTTATTTCCTTAATATTAACCGTTCTTATCATATATTCCTCCAGATTAACAGATCCCTTTATTTAATTTCATAATAAATGATTCTCATTATGAAATCAAGTTTAAACATAAAATAAGGCAGGGGATTTCTTATATATCAATCCCTGCCTTATTTTCAGAATCTATGCGATTCCGTATTAATTTTTCCTGAATATCTTTTATTGTAATTTCTTCCATTCTTCTTCTGCAAAGATCATTTAAATCTCCATAAATTTCATCCATAATACCAGACATCCCGGAAGCAATCATACAGGGAGTATCTACATTACCGGATTTCCATGAAGAGGATACAAATGTTACTTCTAATGCATCACAAATGCTTCTTAAACTTACTTCCGAAGAATCTTTTACAAAATGATAGCCGCCCTCCAGCCCTTCTTTGGTTGTAATAATTCCGGCTTTTTTTAATTTTGCCATCACTTTTCTGACCCTGGCAGGATTGGTGCATACATTAGAAGCCAGTTCTTCACTGGAAATGGTGATCTTCCTTTGATTTAAATATACTATTCCATGAACAGCTACTGCAAACTCACTTGTCATACGAATCCCCTATTTCATAAACATATTCTTCTTTATAATGCCGTCTCAGTACTGACTGGTTTCAAAAAACATCCGTTCGCTATGCTTTTAAGCAAATCGAACCTCCTTGATCTGTAATTGATATAGTTTCAGTTTATATATTATCAATTACTCGGATCATTGTCAAGTGGACTTCCATCAGGACAACTTTTATGTGAGTAAATCAATTATTTATCTTTTATGCGTACAAATACACTCTTTATTACTTTATCTTCCATTTCCAATATGGAATAATGGTTCTTTTCATCATCCAGTTCCAGAGGAAGCTGAGATTCTTTAGGAATAAAGCCAAGTATTTCAATTAAATAGCCGGAAAGAGTATCGCAAGCGCTTACTATTTCTTCATGAAGAACCTCATCTAAGTCATACAGGGAAATACTTCCCGCTGCCTTATAAACATTAGGTTCCAGCTGGATCAGCTCTGGCTCTCCATCTTCATATTCTTCCGGAATATCTCCTACAATTTCTTTAATTAAATCTTCCATGGTTAAAAGACCAGAAACTCCTCCATATTCATCCACCAGGATGGCCATTCTGATCTTACCTTTTTTCATATCCAGAAATAAGTCATCTGTCTTTTTGTTTTCCGGAATAAAATAAGGTTTCTGCATAATGGTACGGATATCAATATCCATCCATTCATTTTTATTTAATCCAATAATAAAGTCTTTTATGGATAAAATACCGATAATATTATCAATTTCTTCTTCATAAACTGGAATTCTGGAATGACGGCTGTCCAATATTTCATTAATGAATAGCTCCATAGGAGTTTTAATGTCAACTGCCACCATATCCTGTCTGGGTGTCATGATCTCTCTTGCCCTTTTATCATCAAAGAGAAAAATAGAAGTGATCATATCCTCTTCGATTTTATTAAATACACCACTTTCCCTCCCTGTTTGAAGCATGGAACGGATTTCTTCCTCTGATACTTCTTCTTCTAAATTATCCGTCTTCATTCCAAGAAGTTTTAGAATTCCATTTGTTGATATGGAAAGTAACCTTATAAACGGCGCCATTATTTTAGATACCATATAGATGGGGCGTACAGCAAACAGGCTGAACCATTCTGCCTTTTGCAGTGCAATCCGCTTGGGAACCAGTTCTCCCAGCACCAGGTTAAAATAAGACAGAATAATGGTCACTGTTATCATGGAAATACTCCTGCTATAGGGAATTCCACTGGCCAGCAATTTTCCTCCCAGTACCTGTGAAATTCCAGTTGCAGCCGATGCGCTGGAAAAGAAACCGGCAAAGGTTATAGCCACCTGGATGGTTGAAAGAAAGCTGGTGGAGTCCTCTGAAAGCTTTTGAATCAGGATTGCCTTTTTATTTCCGTTATCAGCCAGCATCCGGATCCTGTTTTTGTTGACAGATACAACAGCCATTTCTGCTCCTGCAAAAAACGCGTTCATTAAGGTTAAAGCAATTAACAATAAAATCTGTGCGGCTATATGCGCCGCGCCTGGGTCACTGTCCAAGCTGGTATTCCTCCTTTTTTTAGGACATATTTGTCCATGCAGGTTTTCCTGCTAAATTTCA
>JAEWRS010000052.1 GCA_023398855.1 Bacillota bacterium | reverse complement strand
GTTAAGTATGAATGGTTATCCCCACTGTTTTTACATAGAATTTTTTTTTAAAATAACAGAGGGGGATTCATAAGAATCCCCCCACGCAAATGACCAGAATATGTTGTTTTTTATATACAGCAGGTTTCCAGGACAACTCTCTGATCAACGGATACATAAACCCATTCCGGTGCTTTTCCCGTTAGCTTCTGGCTTCGGCTGTCAGGCTGCTGTGTTCCTACATATACCTGATAGGTACCGGCCTCCATCACCAGATCTCCCTGTTCATCCCGTAAAGCAAAGGCTTTATCAGATAATGTCAGCTTCACTTCTCTTTCCTCTCCCGGCTCCAGCTCTGTCTTTAAAAATGCCTTCAGCTGGGCATTGGGTGTTTGGGGCGCACAGGATTTTACGTATACCTGCAGGGTTTCTGCCCCTTTCCGAGAGCCTTCATTTTTTAACACAGCACTAATGGTAAGGACATCTCCTTTCTGGATCTTGTCTTTGCTTACAGTCACATCCTTGAAAGAAAAATCTGTATAGGAAAGTCCATAGCCAAAGGGATAAAGAGCTTCCTTCTCCATATAACGGTAGGTCCTGCCCTTCATGGCATAATCTGTAAAAGCCGGCAGCTCCTCTGTTGTTTTGTAAAAAGTCACAGGAAGCTTACCTTCCGGAGAATAATCACCAAACAGTACGGCTGCCAGGGCATTGCCTCCCTGAGCCCCGGGATACCATCCTTCAATAATGGCTGGAATGTGCTCGTCTGCCCAGGATACCGCCAGAGCGCTTCCCGATAACAGAACCAGAACCACTGGCTTCCCGCTCTTATGGATTTCCTCCAATACCTGCTGCTGCAGCCCCGGCAGAGAGAGATTCGGTTTATCGCCGCTGGCATACTCATTCCCTTCATCGCCTTCTTCCCCTTCCAGGCTGGAATCCAGGCCCATACAGGCAATGATCACATCGCTGGCTTCACATACACCCCGAACCTCTGATAAACGGTCGTTTTCCTGTCCAAGACTGCTCACCTTTGGTTTACATAAATGGCACCCCTCTGAAACCATAACACGGATATCATCTCCCACGTAATCCTGTATTCCTTCTGAAATGGTAAAATACCTGGATGCAGTTCCTTCATAATTTCCAATCAGTGCCTTCCGGTTATTGCTGTTTGGCCCAATGATCCCAATGGTTTTTATCTTACTCTTATCTAGTGGAAGAATTTGCCCCTCATTCTTAAGAAGTACAAGGGACTTCCTGGAAGCTTTGAAACAAAGCTCTCTATGCTCTTTGGTATCATTTTGCTCATAAGTGATGTTATTGTAGCTCACATGTTGCGGCTCCTCAAATAACCCCAGCTTCAGCCTGGACACCATAAGATTTTCCACTGCCTCATTGAGCCGCTCCTCTGGCACAAGTCCCCGGCTTACGGCCTCGGTAAGATATAAGAACAAACTTCCGCAGTTTAAATCACAGCCATTTTTCATGGCCAGGGCAACAGATTCCAGGGCAGAGCCTGTGATCCCATGATGCTCGTGAAAGTCCTTGATTGCCCAGCAGTCCGAGGTTACATGCCCCTGGAAGCCCCAGGCAGTCCGTAAAATATCCTTAAGCAGGGTCTTACTTCCACAGCAGGGTTCCCCATTGGTCCTGTTGTAGGCCCCCATGACTGCTTCTACCTTTCCTTCCTTTACACATGCTTCAAAAGCTGGTAAATACGTTTCAAACATATCTTGCTTTGTCACCACTGCGTCAAAGGAGTGGCGTTCATCCTCAGGTCCTGAATGAACGGCAAAATGCTTGGCGCAGGCCGCGGCCTTCATATAATTCTCATCATTTCCCTGCAGGCCATGAATGAAGCTGACTCCCAGTCTTGAGGTCAGATAAGGGTCCTCCCCAAAAGTCTCATGCCCTCTCCCCCACCGTGGATCTCTGAAAATGTTCACATTAGGTGCCCAGAACGTAAGACCTTTGTAAATATCCTCGTCTCCGAATTTCTGCTGCATATGAAATTTCGCTCTGGCCTCAGTGGAAATCACATCAGCTACTTCCCAAAGCAAATTCTCATCAAAGCTTGCCGCAAGACCGATTGCCTGGGGAAACACCGTAGCCACCCCTGCCCTTGCCACACCGTGAAGTCCCTCATTCCACCAGTTATATGCCTTTATTTCCAGCCTTGGAATTGCTGCAGCACTATGCACTGTCTGGGAAACCTTTTCCTCCAGTGTCATGCTGGCCACCAGTTCCTTTGCCCGTCTCCGGTACTCCTTCTGCTTTTCCTGATTCATGAAATTTGCCCTCTCCTGTTAATCTTATTTTTCCGGCTGACTGCCTCGTTCTTTGTCACCTTATCATATCATTAACATAGCAGTCTAAGCATCACACTTCTTGCTTCCAATAGTGCACATATTGCTTTTTCCAATGCATTCAACTGCAAGGCAAACCTTCCTATGGGTATATTTCGGGATAAAACTACTGTCTGATCTTCCTGTAGCCGCTGGGAGAACAGTGTTTAATCATCTTGAAGGTACGGTTAAATGCGCTCATAGAGGAAAAGCCGGAGCTCATAGCAATTTCTGTAATGCTCATTCCTCCACAATTATATAAAAGCTCCTCCGCCTTTTTTATGCGCCTGGAGTTCAGATACTCGTAAAAAGTCATATTCATATACTGTTTAAAGATCCTGGTAAAGTGGTATTTGGAAAATCCTCCGATCCGGGCCACCTCTTCCAATGTAAGATTCTCCATAAAATGCTGATTGATAAAATTACAGGCGCTCATAACAGCGCCGAAATACTCGTGGCCTTTCATACTATGAAATTTCCGGCATACTTTGTCCCTCCATACTGCGGTTCTGCCCAGCTTCACATATATCTCAATGAGAGCAGCATAGATGGACGCTTCCCGGAAACTGCTGTTCCCCTGATATTCTTCAATAATTTTATCAAGCTTTTTCTTAACAAAGCGATAAAGGGAACCCTTGTCCGCCTTTTTCATATGTATTGCCGGAGGGATCATGTGAAGCAGGGTTTCCATTTCTTTTAAGTTGTAGAGAAGAGCCGTATCAAACTGAAGAATATAACGTTCTCCCGCAAGAGGTGCCTTTAAGGAATGGATTACTCCAGAATGAATCACAATGATATCTTCCGCCTCAAGAGAATAATGTTCTTCCCCTGCTATGACCTCATATCCTCCCATTGTTGGCATAATTATTTCAATGCCTCCATGCCAATGATCCGGATAATCCTCACAATTCGTATTATGATACAGACGAAGCCCTAATGAACACTCATAATGAATGGTTTCGTGCATCCCGTTTAAGATTTCGATCATAAGATTTCCTCTCTTTCCCTTTCTTTTTTTATAACTTTTTTATGGTATTTTTAAGTCAGCTCTTCGTTCCATTCAAAAAATATAATTGATTTTTTGCATAAATTTGCTCTTAACTTTTCTCTGTCAAACCAGGATCTAAAATGCAAATTTTCATTGACTCATTAGTAAATTCCCACTATAATTTAATGTGTCAATGTGTATATATTTCCAACTTTAACATAAAAAGGAACTTACAGATAGCATAAAAGGAATTTGAGGAACAGAAAGAAGAGACTGAGTTTTGGTCTGTTGAGGTGAAAGAATTGATTTATCTTCCTATTGAGAAATTGACTGAAGGTATGGAATTAGCCCGTAATATTCCGGGAATAAACCCAATGCTTCCTTTTGCGGTAACCGGCTGTAAGCTAAGCGAACGTATGATCAACCGCATGAAAAGAATCGGAATCCAAGGGGCATATATCGGTACAGAGCTAACAGAAGGCATTGAACCAGAAGACTTCGTGGAGCCGGAATTAAAGGCAAAAATGCTCACAAGCATCCGTGATGTCTTTGACCAGAGCCTAAAAAAATTCACTTTTCAGTCCAGCAAACAGGTTTACGAAGAAATCACCAAAGTAGCCGAATCCGTTGTTATGAATGTCCTGAATAAAGATAAGTATCTCTTTCAGATGATTGATATCAGGGATTATGACGGCTACACCTATTCCCACAGTCTTTATGTAGGCATTTTAAGCGTTTTATTGGGAAAATACATCGGCCTTACCATTTCCAATCTAAACGATCTGGCGCTCTGCGGCCTTCTTCACGATATTGGGAAAACAGATATTTCCATTGATATTACCAACAAACCAGGTCCTCTTACCAGCGTTGAATTTGAAATCATGAAACAGCATCCCAGCCTTTCCTATAAAAAGCTGGAAGAACATATGGTAATTTCCCAGGCAGTGCTTCAGGGAGTTCAGACCCATCATGAAAAATATGATGGTAGCGGGTACCCTTTAGGGCTCTCAGGCAAAAACATCCCCCTTTTTGCACGCATTCTGGCCATTGCCGATGTATATGATGCCCTAAGCTCTACCAGACCATACCGGAAAGCATGGTCACCCAGGCAGATCTTTGATTATCTCACCAGCTGCTCCAATAGCCATTTTGACCCGGAATTACTGACAGCTTTCCTTCACTGTGTCTCAGCATATCCAATCGGTACCATTGTTCATCTTAGTGACGGCAGCTCTGCGGTCGTAAAAGATAATACTCCGGGATTTTCCCTTCGCCCGATTATCCGTTTTATCAGTCCTTCTCAAAAGGCAGGCAAAGATGTGGACTTATCCTGTACGCTCTTTAACCTTACTATTATTGATGATAATGAATAATCTGGATTTTACAGACAGTAGAAAAGGCTTGCTTTTACCAATCTTGCGGAAAAGCAAGCCTTTTTCCAACAGCTTCATATGGATCCTTACCATAACATCCTGCATTCCTTTCAACCGAAAAGAGCCAAGCTATGATATATTTACTATATCATAAACATGGCTCTTTATCTATCTGATTCTTAAGGTATCATCTGGCTGAAGTCTTTTGCATTATGTATATTTTAACTGCATTTCACCTTCCTGTTGTTCCTCATCTGTTTCTTCGTCTGATCAGTTCTGCTTTGTCAGTGTCAGGATGTTAAGGCCGTCGTGATATTCGTATTCCACAGTGTCCATGGACTTCTTCACCATGAAAATACCAAGGCCGCCGATGTCCCGTTCCTCAGCGGAGAGTGTGGTGTCCGGGTCCGGGTTCCCGGTAGGGTCATAGGGCCGGCCATTATCAGCAAAGCGCAATTTAACAAGGCCCTCCTGCACACTCACGCCCACGGTCGCGTCATTGGCCCCTGAATAACGGGCAATGTTGGAGAATAGCTCATCTACTGCAATGTTCATCTGAGCGATTACCTTCCTGGAGACCTCCAAAGTCTCAAGCTCCTGTTCTACAAAAGCAGTCACTTCGCCCACGGCCTCTAAAGAAGGCTTTAATTTCAGCTTTTTCATACCAGGACCTTTCTGTGGCTTTAGTTCCAGGCTCAGCATCGTGATGTCATCAAACTGAGGTGCATCACCCACAAAGGCATCAATGTCCTCCTTCATCCGGCCAAGCAGCTTTTCACAATCCATTTTTTTATTACTATTCAGGGCTGAGAGCATGCGGTCCGTGCCGTAAAGCTGGTTCTGCGCGTCGGTAGCCTCTGCCACACCATCCGTATAAAGGAAAAACCGATCGCCTGCATTCATATGCAGCTCATACTCCTTGTAATGGGTTCCCTCCATACCGGCCAGCACAAAACCATGCTTATCCTTGATGAGCTCATAATCACCGTCCCCCCGCTTGATTACCGGGTATTCGTGCCCTGCGTTTGCGCAGGTTAACCTTCCCGTTGAGATTTCCAGAATACCCAGCCAGACTGTGACAAACATCTCCGCCTCGTTACCAACGCAAAGCTGATTGTTAACCTTCTCCAGCACAGCCCTGGGCGAAAGGCCTGTTTGCGTCACGTTTTTGATAAGGGTCTTGGCAATCACCATAAAAAGGGCCGCCGGTACTCCCTTGCCGGACACATCGGCCATCACCATAGCCAGCCTGTCATCATCCACCAGGAAAAAGTCGTAAAAGTCGCCGCCCACCTCCTTGGCAGGAGTCATGGTCGCGTAGATGTCAAGCTCAGGCCGTTGGGGGAAGGCTGGAAAGATGCTGGGAAGCATACTGGCCTGAATATGCTTTGCCACATTAAGCTCTGCGCCGATACGCTCCTTTTCAGCAGTAACTGCAGTGAGGTTTTCAATATAGTCATTGATTTCCTGCTCCATCGTCTTAATTGCCTCGGCCAATGACTCAATCTCATCTCCAGTATGGATTTCAAGCCGGGCTAACGCGGAAGATGCATTTACATCCCGCTTGTACCGGAGCTGGTCGGCAGCTGTGGCGGTCTCCTCACTCTCTCGGTCTGAAACAAAGCTACTGGCTGCACGGGAGAGCTGATTGATTGGTTTGACGACAAAACGGCTGACCAGCAGGACCATAATGAGAGCCGATGCTATCATCACTATACATACCACCAGCAGTACAACTATAAGAAAGTGGTACCTGTCCCACATCACATGATTCATGGAAATATCCACGCACATGACTGCATAGGCCTTGCCCGTGTCATCCTTTAGCTTTACCATTGCTGAGGAAAGCCAGCCAAAGGCTTTTGTATTGCTGATATACACCAGCTCATCTTTATCCTCAGGCATATCCTGTACCAGCGTATCAATTGCCCCAAAGCTCACGTCGGGATCGGTATCCATGACTGTGAATGTCTCTTGCTGCTCCGGCCTGAGCTGAAGGACATAAATGTATTCCACGCTGTTGGCGGCCTGTACATCGCGAAGAAAATCCAGCATCCGGTTATAATCTCCAACCGGCTTTCCCTCCTTTATACTGCCAATCAAAACATTGCTGTCCATTTGAGTCGCCGCTGTCCGGGCAAGATCCACTGCTAACGTCTTATAATGTTTGTCAATTGCATTAGCATAGGTTTGATAGCTTACGGTAATCGCGGCTGCTCCCATTAAGAGTGCCATCAGGGCAATTACCAGTACTGATTTTGTTCTTAGAGATACTCTTGCTTTCTTATTCAAGGTACTCACCTCCTTTACATGCGTACAGTCAGAGTATTAAAGCCTTGATAATGGCGATAGTAACACTCTTTCGCCTTTTTCTTCACCATAAGTATCCCGATATTCTCCATGGCATGGTCCTCATTCTCTGCCTCGGATATTTTCACTGTGCGCAGAGAAAAAGGATCAAATGCAGGGGCATTATCCCTGATATGTAGCTCAAAGCCTCCGTCCTCCGTGGAAAAAAGAGTGATCATGATGTATATATCATTCCTGCGCTTTTCTCCTACATGTAAGAAGATGGCCTGGCATGTTTCCTCCAGCGCCATATTCACCAACATAGTCTGAGCCCTACCGGCACTCTGGTGGGAGCAGAACTCTTCCACCTCCTCCATGAGTAGGGAAAGTGCATCATTCCCCTCCTGTAGCAGCCGCTGATAGATGGGAACTCCGTCCAGACTGCCAAAGGAAAAACCTTTTTGTCCCCGCCCTATTTTCCATAGGCCCAATAGGAGCAGGCTTCCCATTTCCGTAATGGGAAAGACCAGCCAAAAGGTGTTTAAGGGTCCCATTGCGAGAGGTATGGCAGCCAAAAGATAAACTGCAAAAGTTCGCAGAAAGGTAAGACGCAGGGTATCCGCATCACGCTCCACCGACTGCCAATAGGCTGCCAATATTACCGAGACTCCTACGGCAACCGCACTCAGAGCATACCATCGCAGCGCGGTTGCTCCCGTAGTAACCAATGTCTTCGACAGACCAAAGACCTCTGCAATTTTAGGAGCAAGCACCACCACCGCAGTTAAAAGCACCGCTCCCAGTCCTGTTCCCCAGGCAAAGGCCAGCTTCATGGTCTGCTCCTTGGCCGCCTGGTTACGCTCGGCGTGAAAGGTAGCCACCAAGGGCTGTATGGTGGCACCCAGCCCGTCGAACAAACCGGCTACCACATATGAAATATTGAGGACAACGTTAAAGACAGCCAGCCCCCCTTCCCCATGACGGCGTATCAGCAGGTTATTGAGCACTAAAAGCAGAAAAAACTGCCACAGGTATTGGGAGGACGAGGAGAAGCCAGTCTTAAAACAGGGAAATATGGTTGTCACACGGGGTCTCACCAGCCTGAGGCTAAGAATATTGCTTTTGCGAAAGAAATGGGGCAGGTAGATCAAAATACCTGCAGCAGTTCCCAGGATGGTAGAGTAAATAGCCCCCCGGACTCCCATGCCAAAGCCTAGAACCAGTACAAAGGAGAGTCCAACATCCAGCAGGTTAGCTACTGTCAGGCCTGCGCCGGCCCTCCCCTCTCCATCATCACAGCGAATGAAGTGGTAAAATAGCAGATTTAGAAAATAAAGGGGCGCCGAAAGAAATAACCGCAGGGCATAGTCCCTTGTCATTTTATACACGATACCCTGGCTGGGATCGGTTCCCAACACGGACAGAACAGGTTCTAGAAAGATTACACCTAAGACAGCAATAGACGTACTGAGAAAAAGCACGCAGGTCAAAAGCTGTGCGAAAACGTTTAAGGCCTGTTTCGCCCTTCCCTCTCCCAGAAGCCGGGTAAAGGTGACTGCTCCACCAACGGCCAGCCCCACATCCAGAATGTTAAAGACTAACCAAATGGGAGTCACCAGCCCGATGGCAGCCAAAGCACTTTCCCCCAGACGAATCCCTACACAGAGGGCATCCGTCAGATTAGCCAATGCCAGGCACAGGGAAGAAATCACCGCGGGAAAGAAGAACCGGTAAAATATTTTATGTGTAAAAAAAGTTTCACTCATTTCTTCGGAACTCCCTTCCAAAGGGGAATCAGCCGGTCCGGCTGAGATTCCAGCTTGTTGGCACGCAACCCGGGCAGATCAAGATCCTCCTCCTGATCAATCCACTCCACAGTACTGGGGAGGCGCTGATAAAGCTCCCACTTAAGATAGCCGTCCAGACCTGGCAGAAGGGTTTTGGTTACATGAAGGTCAAACACTCCGGGCGCAATGACAGAGCCCAAAGCAACCGCCTGGACTCCTGTCTCATCCTGCAGCACAATGCCCTGCAAGTCCAGCTCCAGGTGCTGCCTTATGGCAAGAAGAGCTACATCCGCATCCCCCTTTGAGCCGTGATGATTTCTCCAGGTGTATATTACTTGGGTGACCTCCTGTAAGGAGGCAGCCTCCAGTGTACTGATCCGCCAGTTGTGGCGGTCTCTAGCCCGGTGAACCTTGGCCCGGAGATTCTTATAAGTTCGGCCAGGCATATCCACCTGTGCTGCGCGGTGGTAAACATATTCCGCATCCCCCCTGGTCTCCATAAAGTGAAATCGCCCTGGCATAAGCTCCTCCACAAAATTCATGTCCTCCTCTCGGATGTAATGCAGGGAAAAGCCAGGGGTAGCCGCCATGACATTCAGGAAATTCAGCTTCTGTTCCCGGCTGCCGCAGGGAAACAACCATGCGTTCTCTCCCCTCACACCAGTGCGGACAAAAAAAGCGTCCTTCCTCAGGCAAAGGGAAAGATCCATGGATTCCTGCCACAGGAACAAAGAGACAAAGGCATGGGAACTAAGCACATGACTTTCTTTTAAACGAATGGCCTCCACTGCCTCCCTGTCCACGAAACGAATTTTGCGGCAGCTGTAATCGCTGGCAGTCATCACTCGATAGTCAGGATATCAATAAAACCAGTAACCTCAAAGACTTCAAGGATAGTCTCATTGGCATGGCGAATCACCATTTCTCCTTGTTTGTTCATCACCTTTTGGGCCGAGAGCAGTACTCGCAGACCGGCTGAGGAGATGTACTCCAGCTCTGCAAAATCCATTACCAGGGAATTCAAACCGGTTAGTGTTGTTTTTAGCTCCGCCTCCAAATGAGGCGCTGTAGTAGTATCCAGGCGGCCGGACAGGTTCACCGTTAGTCCGTTCCCATTCAATGTCTTGCTAATAGTCATTTTCTTTTCCTCCAGAATAAATGTTTTGATTACGGTCATATCCAGCTTTCCGGTGGGTATGACTGGCTGTCAGTGTCGCCAATCAGGATACAATTTACAATCGTATCCGGAACAAGTGCCTTTATATCATTTTTAATCTTATTATTTCTATGTAATATTTCTTTCATAGTCAGATCAGCCTCATAACCAATGAATATATCAACAAATGTGGTTCTGGCAGAGACTCTCGTGTGATATGTTTCAAAATATTGATAAAGCTCATGATTAGCAGTAAGAACGCTAAGTATTTTTAGTGACACAGTTTCATCTGTACACTTGTCCAGTAATGAATGTGCACTACGTTTGATAGAATCCACACTCAAATAAAAAGTATAACCAATGATAGCAAGACAGATGATATATTGAAATTTGTATATTCCCATCACATGAGGAAGCAGGCAAATCAGTGTCATGATCACAAGGGATACCATTAATTGAAGTCCCTCATTCATACAATCCACAATTTGGGATTTTATCATTCCATTGTTACTACTGCTTTTCCTCTTTAGTGTCATAATAATTACAACATCATATATTACTACGGCTATTGGATAGGCAAACTCCAGCACACCAAAAGAAACTTCTCTATCAGCATGGATAAAATCATTCACAGATAACACGGCCAGTATCATAAGGTTGACATCCTGAATGATAAAGCCCGCAAAGGTGCCCAGTGCCTCAAACTTACCCAATCCATATTCATATTCATAAGACTTGTTATCTGCCTGCCTTTTCAGTACCAAAGCAAACATCCCCAATACAACTGTTGATCCTATGTTACTGACAGCTTGTATTAAAAACAAAAGTGAATGCGACGTAAAATATAAATAAGTCATGAACCCCAGAGCAATAACACCTGTAATTAAAAAGTTCATTAATGTTAATTTGAACAGTGCTTTGTAATCATCCTTTTGCTCTATCATAACCATCTCCTCCAGATAATACAAAAACAAACTTAATAACTTAAAACTAATAGATTAATGGTCAGTACCCATTACCTGTCAGCAATATAATTACAAATATCATTTACTGTTGCCAGCAAAATCACATCCCTTTCATTAATGCTGATGTTATACTTTTCTTCCAGTATACAGATGAGTCTTATCATTTCAAAGGAATCCAGCCCTAAATCTGTTTTAATAGCAGTATCCCCTGTAACCTCAATGGTTGGTGCAAAATTATCAATAATGATATGAATGACTTCAATAAGCATCTTATATTTCTCCTCTTTTAATCTTTTTGCTTGCTGTTTTGGGAAATTCTTTATCATAAAACACTATGCTTTCAACTTGTTTATAGGAAGCCAAACCCTTGTTCATTTCGCTGATTTTTTTGCGGATTATGCCTTCATCACAATCTGAATAGATCTTGGCTGTCAGTTTCCCGTTTTGTTCACATATCACGATTTCTTTGATCTCTTCAATTTTCATAAAAACAAATTCAAGTTCTTCCGGGCTTACATTCTTTCCATTGGGCAAGACAATCAGGTTCTTTTTTCTCCCGGTTAAATATACAAAATTGTCTTCCATATATCCCAAATCTCCGGTTAAAAACCATTCCCCATCAAATGCCTCTGCAGTAGCCTCAGGATCCTTATAATACCCCATAAATAGATAGGCGCTTTTAAACAATAATTCCCCGTCTTTTACTTTTGCTTGGGAATTCGCATTAATCCGTCCAATACTTCCCAAACGAATATCATCATTTGGATTAACAGTAATTGATCCCACGGTTTCGGTCAGCCCATATCCATTGATTACTAAGACATCCAATTCCTGCATACGTTTTGCAATATCAATATTTAAAGGTGCTCCGCCACTGATAATGATATGTAAATTTCCTCCGAACAGTTGGCTAAAAACCTGTTTCCGCGCCATCAGATGATCAAAGCAATTTATTTTCATTTGTTCTTGTGCTGTTTCCTCAATGATTTTCTCAAAATAAGCCAGCACCGCCGGAACTAAAAACACACAATATGGCCGGGCCTGCTGCATTTCCATTAAAAGATACTTTAGTCCTGCGGATATAAAAATATTTCCCCCACAATACATGGATAAAAGCACCTGATTCGCAAATGGAAGAATATGATGGACCGGCAGCATGAAATAATTCGTATCTTTAATTTTAAGACTATAGGATATATAAAAACTAGAACGTAGCAAATTAATTTGTGACTGCATCACACCCTTGGGTTTGCCTGTGGTTCCTGAAGTATAAAACAGATAGGACAGCTCTGAACCGTCAGTATCTGGTAAAGTAACCTCCTCTTCACAATTGAGAAAGTCCTCTGTATCTGCTTCTATACAAATTGTATGTATCACACTTTTGTTGTGCTTTGTTATATAATCACAATCCGGCTGATTAAAGGCAGAATAAACCAGACAGACGGTATCACTATGCTCCACCATATAAGATTTTTCCTGCGTCGTTGCCATATTATCCAGCATAACCAAAACATTACCTGACAGTGGCACTGCATAGCTCCACAATAAACAGTAATACGAATTTTCCGATACAATAGACACCTTGCTATTGGTAATGCCCTTTAAAATCAATCGCTTTGCAACAGCTGTAACCATTTTTGAAAATTCAGAATAGGTGACAGAGTTCATCCTTCCATCTTTCATATACGAAAAGACAGGTTTTTCACCGTAGCATTCTGTCGTGAAAGAAAGTAATTCCCTGATTGTCGAGATGTTTTCAAACATTAATATCCCCTCCGCTGCAAGCATATTTTTCGCTATCCTATTTTTTCTGTTGAGCAATCCATTTTTCATCAATAATATCTTTCATTTTATGTTCCAGTTTCTGATGAATTCCTACAATTTCTTGCTCAGTGAAGTAGTTATCCCAATACATAAAATTAAAGTTTATTGTTCTCCAATCAAGATAATCCGAAATGTATATGGTCAAAGGCAGTAAATCCGTTTCACAGTGTTGATAGTTCAAAGCAGCAAATGAAAAGGAAGGTTCTTTATTTGTACAAAAATACGAAAAAGAAAGCTGCGGAATATATCTCCCATACTTTTCAACGTATTGTTCAGATAATATTCTTTTATTCCAATCAAAATTATTGTGCCTGTAATAATCAAAAGACTGCTTTTGAACTGACTCAAGT
>JAEWRS010000489.1 GCA_023398855.1 Bacillota bacterium | reverse complement strand
TTTGTATTGCACATGGACTGGATCAGGACCGGATTTCCGCCGCCGATCACCCTGTCTCCAATTCGGATTACTCTAGTTTGTTCTCTGCTCATGCGTTCCTCCATTCTGTACACGCTTTTCCATACGGGTAACCCTGTGTATGGCTGAAAACCGGAAGCAACCCGTTAAACAGGTTCCATCCGGTTATTATGGCAGCCGCCAGGTATTCATACAGGCATGTGGGTATCATTCACTTCCCGCATCACTACAATTGGTTACGTAAACCTGCTGATATCGTTAAACACCACAAAAATCATAAGAGCCATGAGGGCCACCATGCTGATCATATTTACCAGGCCTTCCTTCTCCGGATCCATGCGCTTGCCTCTGATCGCTTCAATGATCAAAAACAAAAGCCGCCCTCCGTCAAGAGCCGGAATTGGAAGAAGATTCATAACACCAAGGTTTGCACTTAAGAGAACACACATACTGATTACATTCATCAGTGCTGCTATAACACTGACCGTAAGCCCTGCCTTAACAGAATCATCGATCATGACTACAATGCCAACAGGACCGCTTAAATCATTGACGCTGGCCTTACCTGTAAAGAGCATGCCAAGGCTTTTTACAGTCAGCTTTACATCGTACTCCATTTCCATGTATCCGTATTTTACCAGTTCACCAAAAGAAGCCGCCTTTTTATTCTCTGGAGCTATCGTTATACCGATTAAATATTTTCCGCTTTCCTTGGAATACTGAGGAGTAACAGTCGTGGATTGAATCTTTACATTGTTGGTGGATGGGTCAAGCCTGGAAAATTCCACCATGTTCATTTTTTCCTCTGGTCTTAACAGCTTATAAAGAATGTAATCCCGGTACATGGACACATTCTCTCCATTGATCTTAAGCAGCTTATCTCCGGGGCGTATTCCTGCCTCATAAGCAGGGGAGTTTTCCGTCACTTCCTTTATATTGGTCGTGTCATATCCGTTCATTCCCACCAGAAGTACTGCCAGGAAAAAGGCTAAAATAAAATTAAAGATAGGGCCTGCCGCAATGACCGACATCCGGGCGGGAATGGATTTATTCTGGAATGCCCGGTCATCCGGGTTCTCCTCGTCTTCCCCCAGCATCATACAGGAACCGCCTAAGGGCAGCGCCTTAATGGAATAAATAGTCTCACCCTTTTTAAACCGGATCAATCTTGGCCCCATACCGATTGAAAATTCAACCACCGCGATCCCATTCATTTTTGCGAATAAAAAATGCCCTAATTCATGAATTAATACGATCAGTCCAAAAACCAGAATCGCTACGATAACACTGGACAATTTACCACCTGCTTTCTATATATTCATAAGCTGTAGCTTCTGCTTCAAGAATTTCCTCTACTGTAGGATTCTCCTTTACAGTATGCCCGTTCATGGCCCCCTCTATCATATCAGTTATAGTTGGATATGAAATTTTTCTATCTAAAAATTTGGCAACTGCCCGTTCATTGGCAGCATTGAAAACTGTTGGAAGAGTTCCGCCTTCTTTGCCGGCACGATAAGCCAAGCTTAATCCGGGAAAATTTAACAAATCTGGCTTTTCAAAATTTATTTGACTAATCTTCCAAAAATCAAGACGTTCCCCGGGAAGGAATCTCCTCTCAGGATAATAAAGAGCATACTGAATCGGAAGCTTCATATCCGGTGCTCCCAGTTGGGCCATGACAGCCCCGTCTTCAAATTCCACCATAGAATGGATTATGCTCTCAGGCTGTACCACTACCTGAATCTGGTCCATATCCACGCCGAAAAGCCACTTTGCTTCCATCACTTCAAGTCCCTTGTTGACCATGGTGGAAGAATCAATCGTTATTTTCCTTCCCATAGTCCAGTTGGGATGTTTTAAAGCATCTTCCACCTGCATTGATTCCAGTTCTTTTCTGGTTTTCCCCCGAAAAGGACCGCCTGATGCCGTTAACAGAATCTTATGTACGGTTTTTTTATCTTCTCCGTTTAAACACTGAAAAACAGCACTGTGCTCACTGTCAACGGGAAAGATTTTCACTCCGCGTTCTTTTGCCAGTGGGATTATAATATGTCCGGCAGTTACAAGGGTTTCCTTGTTTGCAAGGGCAATGTCTTTACCTGCTTCAATGGCCGCGATTGTAGGGCGTATTCCTATCATTCCTACAATGGCTGTTACCACGATTTCTGCAGAATTTTCTGAAGCGGCTTCCAAAAGTCCTTCCATTCCAGATACAATGCGGACCGGTAAATCTTTTACCGATACAGCCAGTTCCCTGGCCTTATCTTCTCTCCATACACATGCCAGCTTTGGATGGAACTTTCTGATCTGCTCTTCCAGCAGGCTGATGTTACTGCCTGCCGCCAGGGCTGTTACTTCTATATCCTTTTGGTATTCAGCCACCTCCAAAGTTTGTTTCCCAACGGATCCCGTTGAACCAAGGATTGCTATTCTCCTCATCTTATGCTGATTACTCCTTTTCTTTTCCATAAATATTATTTAACGCAAAAATGTCACCGCAAAGTATATAGCAGGTGCCGTAAATAGCATGCTGTCAAAG
>JAEWRS010000432.1 GCA_023398855.1 Bacillota bacterium | reverse complement strand
TATCTGTATAGTATCAGATTCGTGTTTCAAGGCTTAATTCTTTGGCTTCGCCGCTCTCTTTGTTAATAATATACCATATTTTGATTTATTTGAATATGTTTCCAGTTAAACTAACAACGTCATTTTTATTTCTTGAACCGGACACTTTGCAAGATACCGTTTAAAAATCCAACGGACAACTTCTGACTCAGCCTGATTGACTGTGAGGTCACCATTGAGCGAGATTTCATAGCCACAGCTCCCACCTTTCGCCATCGTGCTCATATAATTATTACATTTTGATTTCGTGTGGGTTTAAACCCTTGCGTTAAGAAAAACCGATAACCACTTAAAATGCTGCAAAACCGCATAAATAAAAGAACGTTGAGTAAGTGCTTCAAAAGATGGCGTCTTGGTCGGCATTTCGGTATTCCTCCAAATCGCCTGTGAAACTGCGGTCTGAATCCGTCTGCCAAAGCTCCCCGGCGGTTATACTTTGTTTGTTCAGGAGTAAATAAATCATTTCAGACAGCCTATTAATCTGCGTATTATCACCTCAATTATTTTTTATTATAAGGCGTAATACTACATTCCCAAAATCGTCCAGAGTATCTTTGCATAAAGGTGGTCAAAGTGATTTCAATTTTGAAACTATATTGACAAGACATATATTTTTTTGTATAATAATTTCAATATTGAAACTATGCGAAAGGGGATATATGAAAAAATCATTCTTTAAATTCATGAGTGCCATTGATATTGACTGCTACCGAAGTATTCGTGAAAGCGAAATTGGCAGCGATTTACCCTATTCTGATGTGCTTCAGCTTTTTATCATTAACCATAAAGAAAATATGACCATCAGTGAGCTTGCCGAAAGATTAAATCTTTCTCGCCCTGCAACTACCCAAAAAGTGAATGAACTTACGGGAAAAGGATTGGTTGTCAAAACGCAGTCTACGGAAGACAAAAGGGTTACTTTTCTCTCCTTATCTGAAAAACTACAAAACAGCAGCAATTCTTCAAAGGCTAGCACACTTATGGAGAAGGTTGATAATCATTTCAGTGAAGATAAAAAGCAAGTATTTGCAGAAATACTAAACTATATGACTGATTGTTTAAGGGAGGAGTAAACATGAGAAAAATAGCGGTATACATCTCAATGAGTTTAGATGGCTATGTTGCTGATAAAAACGGTGGTGTTGGATTTCTTTGCGGAGATGGCAGCGACCCGAATCATACCGGTAGTTATCCATCATTTATCGAAACAGTTGATACGGTTATATTGGGATATACTACTTATCGCCAAATCGTAACAGAATTATCACCCGATGAATGGGTTTACAAAGGTAAGACCTCCTATGTGCTTACCAGTAAGAGCATCGAATCAACAGAGGATATTGTTTTTGTAAACACCGATATAAACAACCTGCTTGAAACACTAAAAAACAAGGAAGGAAAAGATATTTGGATCTGTGGTGGAGCCAGTATTATAAATCAAACATTAGATATGGCGGACAAATATTGCATCACAGTCATTCCAACTATTTTAGGTGACGGTATCCCTCTGTTCACTAAACATCAAAATGAGTTAACCCTAAGCCTTGTTTCATCAACGCAGTATAATGGAATGGTTGATTTGGTATACGAGAAAAGAGCGTGAGATCTGCTAGAAGTGAAGCTTTTATCCTCATATCATCTGTTTCATCTTCCCATTCAGTCGTGGGCTGACAACTGCCCAACTCATGGGTTTACCGGTGTGCTATTTTCCCCTATGAGGTTTCCCTCTCAGGTAAGCCGGATGATGACGGGCAAATGAGCTTTTACCCGCTGAATTGCCAAATCCAGAATTACTACATCGCCGTTACGGGCCCACAGTCCAAGTATGCCATCCCAAATTTTGCGAAGAAAAACACCGCCAGCACGGCACAGAGGGCATTTTTTATCTACAATACTAAAAAACAAGCACTTTCCTAGATATATCAATACACTTCTTTTGCGTTTCGCTGAAGCTTTTGAACATGTTCCAGATATGCCCTGCTGTTCCTTGCTTCTTCCGTATTATATGAAAACTCCAGATTTTGCGATATTTCCGTAGCTATTTCATCAACGAGGCCACACATAACATATATGGATTTCCAGATTTTATGTTTTTGTGCATCAGAGTACGTATTCAGATATCTTTGATACATTTCAGCGTTTAACCAGCGATACATATACTTTCCCGATTTTCCGACGCTCACTGAAAAATTGGTCTGAATACCTATTTTCCACTCAATCAGTTGTAAAAGCTGAGGCCTAATGATATTGTTGAGCATATCCATTACATATGGAATTTCGTTACGCCACATTCCCTTAGCAACATTATTCATGCACCACCAGAATTCGTTACAAGTGCAGGAGAACTCGTTTTCGTTCGGTTTCTCAACCCAGAATTCACAATCAGAAAGCTGGTTTTCCGCAAGCCGTGGCAGGCAGTCGTCTTTATCGAGAAGAATACGATACATTTTGTTATGCTGAAAAACGGGCAGCTTATCTTCCAATGTACAAACGTGTAAATCAAGCCGTACGCCGTCCGAAAATTGCATAAGCCAACCATAACATTTCTCCAGATCGTTTTCGTCTTCATAGTATACATTTTCTTCCGGGTATTGCATATAAAGCCTTTCGCCAAACTGATCAATCCACGTTTTGTCTTCACGGAACGGCTTTGTATCATTCACAATGAATTCAACATCATAGTCCTGAAATATATCTTTAGGCGCATTCGGATTGCAACGTGAACCTTCAATCCAGGCTGCTCTGATACGTTCGTCGTTCATTGCAACTTTCTTAAGCAGTTCCATCATTTCAGATTCGTTTCGCATAATATTATCCTCACAATTACGAGCTGTCTGCTGAATTAATAATTATGTATTATGATACCATATTTTTCCGAATGAGAAAAGACATACCCTCTCCTTGGCGGAAAAAGTATGTCTTTTTTGAAGCGGGTGATGGGAATCGAACCCACGTATCCAGCTTGGAAGGCTGGTGTTCTACCATTGAACTACACCCGCAAGGAATTTCTGATAAGATTTCAAAAGTGCTTTGAAAAGCACAATGCCCAAAGCCGGAATCGAACCAGCGACACGAGGATTTTCAGTCCTCTGCTCTACCAACTGAGCTATCTGGGCCTAATCATCTGCAA
>JAEWRS010000421.1 GCA_023398855.1 Bacillota bacterium | reverse complement strand
AAGGTGCTTGCGGTGGATTTTGACAGTCAGGCAAATCTGACTGCATGTTTTGGGGTTGAGAATACAGGGGAACTGGAGAATACCATTGGGCATTTGATGATGGCAGAAATTGAGGACACGAAGTTGCCTGCTCCGAAGAGGTATATAAGGACGAAAGATGGGGTGGACTTTATTCCTTCTTCCATTTATCTGTCAGTGGTGGATGCAAAGCTAAGACTGGAAATGGGAGCGGAAAAGATGCTGGCCGGGATATTGGAGCCGTTGCGTGAGAAGTATGATTATATTCTGATTGACACCTGCCCGTCTTTGGGAACGCTGACCATCAATGCTTTGGCAGCGGCTGATGATGTGATTATCACGGTGAATCCACAGCTCCTTGCGATGATGGGGATGCAGGATTTTCTAAGGACTGTGATGAAGATTAAGCGGAGAATCAATCCAGATTTGGGAATTGCGGGAATCCTGCTTACCATGTGTGAGTCCAGGACAAAGCTGTGCAAGGTGCTGACAGAAGAGGTGGCAGATAACTTCCAGGAGCAGATTCGGATATTTGATACCAGGATTCCCAGTACAGTGAAGGTTGGAGAGAGTATTTACTACAGTATGCCGATTGAGCAGTACAGCTCAAAGGCGAGTGCGGGTATTGCTTATCGGAAGTTCGCAAAGGAGTTGATTATAAATGAAGGCTAATGCCCCGAAGAGAAAGATTTTCAATGATGCTGTAGATTTGTTATGTGGGGGAGAGGATATATCTGCTCCAGACAACGGGATACAGATGCTGCCCATTGACAGCATCCGTCCGTTCCGGAATCATACCTTCCGGCTGTATGAGGGAGAACGGCTGGCTGATATGGTGGAGAGCATCCGGGAGCATGGCATTCTAAGTCCGGTGATTGTCTGGCAGCATTCTGACGGTTATGAAATGCTTGCCGGGCATAACCGTCAGAATGCAGGGAAGCTGGCAGGACTGACGGAGATTCCGGCTATTGTGAAGACAGACTTGACGGAGAAAGACGCTTATGTCTATGTGATTGAGACCAATGTGATACAGAGGGGATTTGCGGAATTGCTCCCTTCCGAGAAGGCGGCGGTGCTGGCGGAACGGTATGAGAAGGTCAGCAACCAGGGGAAGCGGAATGATATCCTGCAGGAAATTGAAATGTTGAGCAATACGGATAAGGCAGAGACTTGTGGACATGATGTCCACAGGTTGAAAAGCAGGGATGCCGTTGGGGAAGAGCGTGGGATAACTGGAAGGAATATTGCCAGATATATCCGGGTGCATCAGTTGGAACAGCCGTTAAAGAAGAGGCTGGATGACGGAGAGCTTTCCATGGTGGCGGCTGTGGAGTTATCCTATTTGTCTGCCGAAGAGCAGGAAGTAGTGTCTGGACTGGCGGAGCAGGGCAGGATAAAGCTGGCTGGCAATACTGCCAAGCATATAAAGGATATGGCAGGAGATGTGACGGAAAAGCGGGTATTGGAGCATTTTGAAGGGAAGAAGGAGAAGAAGACGAACACCGGCAAGACTATAAAAATTTCTACAGATGTGTATGAGAGATATTTTGCAAATGCAAGGGCTATGGATGTTACTGGGATTGTGGAGGACGCATTGGCGGCATGGTTTGCAAAAGGAGGAATGGCCGGTGATTAAGACGAGTATAAGTTAATTGTATAGATCCTTGGAATGGTATACAGAGCAGCGGGGGATTATCCTGCCTATATTATTATTACGTTTGAGGTCAAGATTTGTGACCTCAAAGATGAAACAGATATTGCATGTGTTTGAAGGAGGCACTATATGGAAAAAGAACAGCAGGGGACAACAGAGGCAACGGAACATAAGGTAAATCAGTTGTCGGAGATTGTTGTGTCAGATAAGATGATACGGAATTTAATATATGTTGTACGCGGACAACAAGTAATGATGGATAGTGACTTGGCGGCACTTTATCAGGTAGAGACGAAGGTATTCAATCAGGCGGTTAAAAGAAACATCGCACGATTCCCGGATGCGTTCCGCTTCCAGCTTACAAATGAAGAATATGAGGGTTTGAGGTCACAGATTGTTACCTCAAAAGGGAGAGGAGGGAGAAGATATCTGCCGTATGTTTTTACAGAACAGGGTATTGCCATGCTTTCAGCTGTGCTTAACAGCAATATAGCAATACAGGTCAGTATTCAAATTATGACAGCGTTTGTTGAAATGAGAAGGTTCCTGGTGAATAACACTGTGCTGTTTGAGAAAATCAATGAAGTGAATTGGAGGCAGCAGGAATATGAAAAGAAGACAGATGAACGTTTTGAAAAGGTTTTTGATTACATAGCAGAGCATAATGAGGTGAAACAGAAAGTTTTCTTTGATGGACAGATATATGATGCATTTAGTCTGTTGGTGGAACTTGTCAGCAGAGCAGAAAAATCTATAATTTTGATTGATAATTATGTGGATGTGGGAACATTGAATATTTTGGCTAAGAAGAATGCGGGAGTGTCTGTTTGTATTTATACATTAAAGGGGACAAGGCTGTCAAGCTTAGATGTGGAAAATTTCAATAAACAATTTCCAACATTAGAGGTGAGGTACACAGAAACATTCCATGATCGTTTTCTTATTCTAGATAGTATAAGAATGTACCATATTGGGGCATCGCTAAAGGATGCTGGGAAAAAATGTTTCGCAATTGGGGTGTTGGAGGACGATGCGATGATAAAGGACATATTACATAGACTAAGAATAAAAACAAACAGAATGTAGCTTAGAAACGGTCTTCGATGTATCTAAGTTGGAGTTACAATAACTTTCAATACCATACTTTTCTTGTTCTAAGTAAATAAAATGGAAGAATGTACTATTATTTTTTAATGAAAGCATTTATAATAGTATTATGATACTTCGGAAGAGAGGTGCATGATACTTGCCTATGGAAGAATATGTTCCAAATAAAATTATGGAACTTTGTTTGAAGAATGAAATTAGTAGATACCAGTTATCTATTAAAACTGGAATTTCACAATCTGCATTATCAGATATTGTGAAAAAGAAAAATGTACCAACGCTTACAACTATAGAAAGAATCTGTGAAGCCTTTGGGATAACGATGGCTCAGTTTTTCACTACTGATGGTAGTATCTCCAATCTGTCGGAAGAACAGAAAGTAATTCTGCGAATGTGGAATGATTTGAAGACGGAAGAGAAGGGATTCATAAGAAATTGCATGGAAAGCATTAAAAAATGAGGAATGGTCTTTGGAAATATAAGGGCTATTCCTTTTTATGCTGTTTAATAAAGGCTATATTCCCCGGACAATATATAATTTATAGGGGAATTATGGGACGTGCACAAGAATGGCCTATTGAGAATGTATTATTAGTTTACAGTATTTTTAACAGGAGAAGGACAAATTTATGGAACAATATAATGCAATTGATCTCTTTTCCGGATGTGGCGGGATGACTTCCGGTTTGATTAAAGCAGGCTTTAATGTTATAGCTGCTGTTGAAATAAATAAAAAAGCTGCAAGTGCGTATCGTGCAAATTATGAAAATAATGGGATAAAATTATTTGAAAAAGATATTAGACAAGTTTCTTCAATGGATATTTATGAACTGTTGGATGGTGATGTATTACATTTGCTTGCAGGATGTCCACCATGCCAAGGTTTTTCTTCTATTCGTAGACTCAATAGAGACGAGTATATAGAGGATGAACGAAACAATCTTGTTTTGGAGTATTTACGGTTTGTGAAGGAGTTAAAGCCTCTTACAATTATGTTGGAGAATGTTCCGGCGTTAGAGAAATATAGTACATTTCAATCGGTAGTGGAGAAAATTAAAAAGTTGGGATATTTTGTGGAGGTTAAAATCGTAAATGTGGCTTCTTATGGAGTTCCACAAAATAGAAAAAGACTTGTAATGATTGGGTCTTTAATAAAAAAGGTTCATATTCCGAACGGGAACCAAATAGGGGCTACAGTTCGAGAGTTTATTGAAAATATAGAATCTCCAGAGAGTACTACAGATGAACTGCATAAAAGGTATCCACATCACACTCCGGAGGTTATGAAGAGAATTAGTTTAACACCAAAGGATGGAGGAAGCCGAAAAGATTTACCGGAAAAGTATACATTGGAGTGTCATAAAAAAGAGAATATTGGCTTTCATGATGTATATGGACGTTTAAGATGGGATGCCCCGTCCTCAACTATAACAGGCGGATGTTTGAATCCTTCAAAGGGGCGTTTTTTGCATCCTGATGCAGATCGCTGCATCACAGCTCGTGAAGCGGCGATGCTCCAGACTTTTGACCGAGATTATATGTTTCCAGTTGAGTTGTCACTATCTTCTTTAGCATTAATGATAGGAAATGCTTTGCCACCATTGTTTTGTTATAAACAAAGTTGCTATATAAAGAAAGAGTTGGATGGTTATTTTATGGCCGATATTTTTGACAATACAAAACGTTCCGCTATTATGAAAAAAGTAAAAAACAGGAATACTGCGCCTGAATTGTTTATTCGTAGTTTATTAAATGAACTTGGTATAAAGTATAGATTGCAGACAAAGGTATTTCTTTGCAAGCCGGATATTGTATTCCCATCAAAGAAAAAAGTGATTTTTATAAATGGATGTTTTTGGCATGGGCATGATTGCAGACGAGGTGCTTTACCAAAGACTAATACGGAGTTTTGGATGAACAAAATTGAGGCAAATCAGGATAGAGATGAAAAAAATTATGCGGAAATAAAAGATAAGAAATGGGAATATTTGATTATTTGGGGATGTCAGATAAAGAAGAGTAACAGAGAACATTTATTAGACATTTTAAATAAGTTTTTAAAGGAGTAACTTAAGAAAAGGGGGCTGTTATGAATTTGAGGACGGAAATATTAAAGTTAATTAATCATATTCGTATTTTATATAAAGGGGAAGAGATAGAATGTAATCAATTTCTCAATGCATATGTAGAATTCATAACGTCATCTTTTAATACAGATTATCAAAGATGTTTAGTTTTGCATCCTGGAACGGAGATTTTTACAATTTTAGGATTGATTTTGAATGCTTTATCAAATTTGTATGAAGATTCAATAAATGAGATAGATATTATCCATTCTATACATAAAGGTGATAAAGTGATTTTATCAGAAAAAACAGAACAATTGGCAATTTTTCAAGGAATGGAATTTATTGATATTTCTAATAAAGAAATGGCCGTATTTGAACTGAAAGATGGTGGAAGAAAGTATTTACCCCCTTCTTCTTATTATAAAATCACCCCTTATTATGGTAATGCACAAACGCTTGGGAGTAGAGGTATAGGAACTAATTTATCAATTAAAAAAAGATTTTATAGTTTTTTATTAAATGATGAAGAAAAAAGTATTAATCCGTTACTGATGCATTCTACTGTTATTGTTTGTGAAAAAATTTTAGCGGACTCCATTATGAACGATTTACAAATTTCATATATGAATGAAAAGCCAATGCGAATGTGTGAAATATTTGCAGGAGCATATTATACACAAAATGATCTAACTTATTATGCAGGTAACTCTTACCGATTTGAACCTGTATTAAAATTCACGTCAAGAATATCTATTGCAAGAGAATTAATAATTGAGGACAGTGAAAATAATACCACAAGTTTATATGCTTGTGGTGGAATGTATTTCAGGAAGAGCATCACAGAATTAGCAGATTTGTTAGAACGCAAATCACTTGCACATGTATTTTTGTTAAGCGTAATTACTGAAATGGTAGGAGCTGATTTATTAAGCAGATATCCGGATATGAGACTATTTGCGTCAACTCCGCAAGCGCTGAATTGCTATGAGGTGGCTGATACAT
>JAEWRS010000209.1 GCA_023398855.1 Bacillota bacterium | reverse complement strand
AAGACGAAGGATTTGATTATGTGGTGATGACCGGCTCCTTAAGACAACCCTATGACAAACACATAAAAAAGGCGAAATCCCTTTTAAAGCCGGAAGGAAAACTGATACTTTCCGTGTGCAACCGCCTTGGCCTGAAGTATCAGGCAGGTGCTGTCCCTGATGAGGACAGGCTTTCCAGAGAAGAACTTCTGGAGCTTTTGTGCGGTGATAAAACCAGACAGGGAAGGGTGGAATTTTACTATCCAATGCCTGATTACCGTCTGCCCATTACGCTATATTCCGATGGATACCTGCCGGGAAAAGGTGATTTAACCCATGCAATCCTGGCTTACGATTATCCCAAGTATTTAAGATTTGATTTAGGAAAGATGTATGACGAGGTATGTGAGGGAAAGCAGTTTGAAACATTTGCCAATTCATTTTTAACCATTTGGAGCAGCCATGAAGAAAATTAATTATGTGAAATACAACAGGACCCGCAGGGAAGCGTTCCAGATACGTACCAGCCTGGTGGAGCAGGCTGGCTGTCCTTATGTGGAAAAGACGGCCTTAAAACCTGAGGGCGTTGCCCATATAAAATCCCTTGGGGAAAAATACAAAAGCCTTACAGAGCAAAACCAAAGGTTAAAGGTTGCCGGGGTAACCATAAGTCCGGATGGCAGGACGGCCCGTTTCGATTTCCTGAAAGGCCGGACTCTTTCCGAGCTTTTGGGAAAAGAGATTCAGGATGGAAAGGTTTCTGTATCCCAAATGGAAGACGGGATATCCCTTATCATGGGGGCAAAGGAAAACTGCATCATTCCCTTTACCATTACGTCTGAATTTGAAGAGGTCTTTGGGAAGCTGACGGAAGCTGATGAACGCTTTAAAAAGGACTGGGCGTTTAAAACCTCCAACATTGACTGTCTGTTTGAGAACATCATGATCACGGAAGATGGCCCTTACTGCCTGGATTATGAATGGGTTTTTTCCTTCCCCGTCCCGGTCACCTTTATAAAGTTCCGGATTCTTTATTACTTTTATGAACAGTATAAAAGCCTTTTGTCCTATGGCTCTATGGAAGCCTTTATGGAGGAATTCGGCGTGGAGTCAGAGCGCCTCAGTACCTATGAAGAGATGGAACGGTGCTTTCAAAACTATGTCCACGGTGAGAACCAGCAAATCTATCTGGTCAATTACATGCATGAAACCCATGCCCTGCCTGAGGATATGTATGAAATATCCCGGGTGATTGATGAGACAAAGGAACGCCTTTCCCAGATGGACTTAGAGATCAGGGAGAAGGAAGTGCTTATCACCAGGCAGCAGGAGGAGAAGCGGCTGACGGACAATCATGTGACCAATCAGGAAGTTATCATTCAGGTCCTGCGGAAAGATTGCGATGATATGAGAGCGTTGATTGCCAGCCTTCAGGAGCATCAGGCATTGACCTACCGTGCCAGGAGAAAGCTGGGAAGAATCTTTAATGATCTGTTTCCAAAAGGGACCAGAAAGCGTAAACTGTTGTTTTACGCTAAGGATACGGTGGTTCATCCTATTAAATCCTTCCGCCTTTATACCACAGATGAGGGAAGGAACTTAATGGAAGGTGATATGAAGATCGGGGAGGCTTACCGGGTTCACGGAAAGCTCCGCTTTGTAAAAGAAGGGCATCCCATGGTATCTGTCATCATTCCTGTATACAACCAGATTCATTATACCTATGCCTGTCTGGCGTCTATTCTGGAACATACAAAGGATGTGGTTTATGAAGTAATCATAGCTGACGATGTTTCTTCAGATGCGACTGCTGAGCTTTCAAAATTCACAGAAAATGTGGTGATTTGCCGCAATGAAACCAACCAGGGATTTTTAAGAAACTGCAACCAGGCGGCCAAAGCTGCCAGAGGGAAATATGTCATGTTCTTAAACAATGACACCCAGGTAACAGAAGGCTGGCTGAGCAGTCTGGTTCATTTGATTGAATCGGACCCATCCATCGGAATGGTTGGCTCGAAACTGGTCTATCCTGACGGGAGACTTCAGGAAGCAGGAGGCATTATTTTCCGCGACGGCTCCGGTTGGAATTACGGACGTCTTGACGATCCGGAAAAGCCGGAATACAACTATGTAAAGGATGTAGATTATATATCAGGGGCAGCCATACTTCTGTCCAATGAACTGTGGAAACGGGTCGGAGGCTTTGATGACCGTTATGCACCTGCTTACTGTGAGGATTCTGATCTGGCCTTTGAGGTGCGCAGGGCTGGCCTTCGGGTGGTATACCAACCGGCTTCCAGGGTGATCCATTTTGAAGGAATCTCCAATGGAACGGATGTCAATGGCACAGGACTTAAACGGTATCAGGTGGAAAATGGGATAAAGCTAAGGGAGAAGTGGGCAGCTGAACTGAAACAGCAAAGTGAGAATAACGGAAATCCTGACGTTTTCAGAGCCAGAGAGAGAAGCCAGGGGAAGGACATCATACTAGTTGTAGACCATTACGTTCCCACCTATGACCGGGATGCCGGCTCCAAGACTACGTTCCAATATCTGAAAATGTTCCTGGAAAAGGGCTATGTGGTAAAGTTTCTTGGAGACAATTACCTTCATGAAGAGCCGTATTCCACTGCACTGCAGCAAATGGGGATCGAAATCCTTTATGGAATGGAGTACCAGGTAAGGATCTGGGAATGGCTGAAGGATCATGGAAATGACATTAAGGTGGCTTATTTAAACCGCCCCCATATCGCTGCCAAATATGTGGACTATTTAAGAGATAAAACAAATATTAAGATCATTTATTATGGGCATGATCTGCACTTTTTAAGAGAGGGCAGGGAGTATGAACTGACAGGAGATCCTAAGAAAAGGGAATCCTCAGAATACTGGAGGTCAGTGGAGCTCCGCCTTATGAGAAAGGCGGCAGTATCCTATTACCCGTCTTATGTGGAACGGGAGGCCATTCATGAGATCGAGCCGGCTATCCGTGTGAAAGCCATTGTTGCTTATGTCTATGAAAGGTTTTTAAATCATATTCCCGATGATTTTGAGAAGAAGGAAGGGCTTTTGTTTGTGGGTGGATTTGCCCATCCCCCCAATGAAGATGCTGTACTTTGGTTTGCCCAGGACATATTCCCCCTCATCCGGGAAAAGCTTGCCGTGAATTTCTATATCGTAGGTTCCAAAGTAAGCGATGAAATCAAGGCTCTGGAGCAGCCGGGCAATGGGATCATTGTTAAGGGCTTTGTTTCAGAGGAAGAGCTGGCAAGGCTTTATGTAAGCTGCCGTCTGGTGGTGGTGCCGCTGCGTTACGGTGCAGGAGTCAAGGGAAAGGTCATTGAAGCCCTTTATCACGGGGCCCCCGTGGTCACTACCTCCATTGGAGCAGAGGGAATCCCGGAATCGGAACAGGTCATGGTAGTGAGAGATAAACCAGAGGCTTTTGCAGAGGAGGTTTTTTCCCTTTATCAGGATACTGGCCGGTGCAGGCAGATGTGTCTGGAAACACAGAATTACATCCGCAGGTATCACAGCATAGAAGCTGCCTGGAACGTGGTTGGAGAAGACTTTTAATTAGCAAGGTGTTATGTCTTACCGGATTGCAGAGGCGCGTATTCCTATGATGTTATGAAAAAACATGATCCGCGCCTCCCGAAAAGAGTGCTGAGGCTTGTAACATTGAGACAAAAGGGCAAAGGAGAAGAGGAAAGGAAGAGGACTGCATGGATAAGAAAAAGGGAGACCGGCTTTTGTTCTGGGATATTTTAAAAGGGATCGGAATCGTATCCATTGTGTTCGGCCATTCCCAAAACCTGGGGATTGCCATCCGGATGGTGTATTATTACCATCTGGCCATATTCTTTTTCGTTTCAGGATATCTTTACAATGAATCGCGTTATGGGGATGCTCCCTTTGATTTTTTTGCACGGCGGCTAAAAAATATGTGGGTGCCTTACTTCTGTTATGGAAGCATGTTCGTTTTGTTACATAACCTTCTTTCCTGGTGCCTGCTTTTTCCGTCAGAATCCTATTACGGCAAAAAAGAAATGCTTCTGGCCATGGGAAATACCCTGTTTCTTCGTTGTCCGGAAGGTCCGTCAGGAGCCATGTGGTTTGTACCTCTTATGCTGGCATCGGGAACCGGTTTTTCAGTCATCCTCTGGTTCTGCCGGAATTATCTTCCTTCTTCCTTACGGACATGGGCCGCTGCAATTCTCTGCCTTGCGGCGGGACTCTTTGGCGCAGCACTCTGCCGCCGGGAGATCTTTTTAAATTACCATCTGCAGACGGCTTTGCTGGTTATTCCCATTTATTATGGAGGATATGCCCTGAGAACCTGGAAGGTTTCCATAGATAAATATGTGACCTGGTATGGTGCAGCCCCATGCGCAGGACTTTTCTATTACTTTTTGGTGTTTACCGGGGAAAGCGTAGAGCTTTCTGCCAACTCCATACCCAGTGGGATCAATTTTTATATCATTTCCGCTGCCGGCATTTATCTTTGCTGTTATGTGGCTAAATGCCTGCAAAAGATTCCTGTGGCAGGAAAGACTGCAGCCTTGTTTGGAACTTATTCTTTTGACATTATGGCTCTCCATTTCCTGGTGTTTAAGC
>JAEWRS010000077.1 GCA_023398855.1 Bacillota bacterium | reverse complement strand
GATTACAATATACCGTGCATCGTCAAATTCATAGCTGCATGTTGAAAATACAACAAACCTGTCATTGCCGGTATATTCCACACTGCTTTCAAAAGTTGTTTTTGAGGATGCATAGGTTAATAAAGCTTTCAGATTTGTTTCATACATAAATGCCTGTTCTCGCCATTGGGCCGCATCAATGACACAGCCATACTTTAAGTCAACCCGGTAGTTTCCCTGTTCCGTATAAAGGTATAGAAACGGGTGTTGTTCAAAATATTCCTGTTCCTTATATCTGACCAGAGAGCCAAACATGTTTCCCGATTTCATATGATGTCCATAAATGATACTCAGCCTGCCGCTAAAATCCATAGAACAATTGTAATCCAGAAATAAGGTGCCATTGATATGGTAAGTGCCGTCAGGCAAATGGTGGAGATACCAGTTATAGTCGTCAGAACGCATTACAGGATAATCGATGGGGGTATCCGGACAATAAAGCCATGCAGCGGAATCTGGATTAACTATTTGAAGCTTTTCAAAATCAATGGTAACCGGAGGAATTTCCACGGCCCGAGCTTTCCCTGAATCAAAAGCAGGGGTACGATCCGAATGCAGGACCTGCTCTTGCAATTGTTCATAGTTTTGATCTCCTTGTGCGTAGATCTCTAAACTTCTCTTCAGCTCATACCCGGAAGTCACCATAACGCAGACTGAGAGCATCAGAAGGAATTTTACTGCAGTTTTCATTGGTTTTTGCCTTCTCTCCATATGTCACCCATCATTTCTAATTATCTGCCAAGAGACCCTTCTGTTTCTGGTTTTTTACGTCTGCCTGTCAAGATCAGATAGATCATACAACATAATGCAGCAAGAGCGCTGCCCCAGAACATAGTTTTATAGAACTCATAATTAACCGGATCGCCTGTTTTGGGTACTCCGGCTTCGTAAACACCGCCAGGGTAATCCCCTTCCTGGGTCCCGGCATTTTGTGTTTCATCCAGCTGAGGTACACCAGCTCCCGGAACTTTATTTTGCAAAAGGCCGATCCCCGGGCCGCTGTTAATGCTATTGCCATTGCTGCTTCCTATGTTACCGCCATTTCCACTGCCGCCGCCGCTGTAATCATTTATAAAAATGCAGGATTCCACTTCCTTATTCCATCTATTAGTAACTGTCCGGGTAACCTCCAGCTGGCCGTTCCTATCACGGACAACATCTGTAATTGTATAAACGTTAGTATCATAAGTGTATCTTGATTCTCCGGTGTCCACTTCTGAGATGGTATATTGAAACATTCCTTCTCCTGTGTATACCCATGTGCCGAAATCCTTTTTGCCTGAACCTGTAATGGTAATGGTTTTTACACCATTAACACTGCCTTCCGGCATGGGATTTGCCCCGCTTTTTGGGGTCAGTAAAAAAGAAAAGGTGCTGGATTTAGACGGGTTTCCTGATACTGTTTTTTTCACCGGCGGATCAACCATAACCTCCTGCCTGCTGGGAAGGGGAGTATACGTATTTATAAACGCAATACGCCCTACCTTACTGCCATCACTTTTCCGGGCAGTAATATCTGTTGAAAGACCATCAGCCGTCTGTCTCACGTAAACAGTTAAGGAATACACCTCATTGTCATAGGTATATCCAAATGACGCCGGGTGTGTATTTCCTTTGATTTCATAACGATAGATTCCCGTGTAAGGAAAAAAAATAGTATCAATATTTTTGCTTGATGTTCCATCAATTGTGAAGGAGTAAATGCCGCTGATACTTCCCACAGGCATTGGGTTACCCTCGTTTAGTGATGTTAATGTATAAGAAAACCCACTGTTCACCCCCGGAGCAGAACTGTTTTTTGTAAAGACCTGATCAATACGTAATGCAACTGGCACTGAAGTGACCGCAGCATAGGAGGTCCCGGAAAGTACCATGGCCAAAGTGAACAGAAATACCAGACCAATCATGGTTGTTCTTCTTTTATTCCGTGCTTTTTTAAAAAAAGGCATCTTCCACTACTCCTTTACGTGCTTTCTTTTTACTATATAATAAATGGTAATTGCAAACAGGATAGTCAGTGCCGTTAACAGGACGATTCTAAGCCACATGGGAACACTCTCCCAGATTCCGGCTTGCCTGTCTACATGGATCTGTCCGTCTGCTTCCCTTATATTTTCTGTGTTAAATGTATCTCTGTAAATCTCATTGGTAATTCTTGCCGCCAAAATGTCCCTTCCATTGGTTGAATCGGAAGAACATGTGGTTAACAGCAGGATATGATCATCTGCTGTCACTCCAATATCCCGTGTATACAGGGCTTTATCTAGTAGATTTTTCAAGTATCCCATCTGTTCTTCACGGCCCTGGACACAGGGCGTAAACACCTCTCCGTCATATGCATCTGCCTTTACAAATGCAAAAAATTCCAAACCATGGTCCTGGCCATTGAAATATAGATTTCCATACAGGCGGCTGTCAAAAAAGTTTTTATTGCTAAATGAGCCAAGATCTCCGAACATTGCCTGTTTTTCCATATGATGTCCATACAAAATACTGTTAAAATCCTGAAAGTCTTTGTTGTTTATGTAATCCAAAAAGATTGCTCCTGAAAGAGAGTACGTACCAAAAATACTGGTATTCACATATTTCGAATTGTCAGGGCCCTGGGCTATGGGATAATCAATCTTGGTCCCATAGACAGTCAGCCAGCCAAACACCTCCGGATTCATAGCCTGAAGCTCTGCAAAGGATATATTGTCTTCCTCTGCATGGGGTTTATAAACTGTGAACTGGGAGGCATCTGCTGCCTGGTATATCTGGTTGGAGTCCCATATGGCATAGACAGAAACCGCTGTCATCAGCAAAATGATCACCAGTATTATAAAATCAACCACATTGCTTATGATTCTTACTGTTGTTCTGCCAATCTTTTTTGCAGCTATGTTCATAGGAACTCCTTCCTGTGTTTACTTGTTATCAGTCAAAGCTAGCTCTTATTACTTAGAGCCATAAATACGTCTTTTATTTGATTTCGCAACAATAAATGTGACAAAAGCTCCCAATGCTATAAACAAGATGAGAATAAAGGGCAGATTATTAATTACAACGCCCATCGGAGCTATGCTTTGAAACGTGTTTGTAAAATCTGCACCGTTCTTATCCTCACCGATCATACGTGTTTGTGTACTAAGGCTTTGGCTCTCCAAAGCAGTTAAATCAGGCGTTAGCACCGAACCATTGACAGTCATCTTTACTTTGGGAGTATAGCCCACAGCTCCCTGTAATTCTGCAGCATATTTTGCTCCAACTGCTAAATCATTAAATACCAGTGTCTGGTTATGCTTCAGATTGATTACCTTCGTTGTACCGGTGGTTAACTTAATATACTTTTTACCGTCACCATCGGTTTGTATGCTGCCTGTGTCGCCGGAATCTACATTGGCATTTCCAGTTACCACTCCGGTAGTGTCAATGACATATGCCTTGTAACTCATTTCATCAGCCAGCACTGCTGGTTTGGATAATAAAACATTGAAGCTGAAATATTTGGTCTGGTCAGCAAAATCTCCTGCTACTACCTTATTGATGGCAAGAACCTGATTTCCTGTAATTGTTGGGTCCGCGCCGCCGGTATTCTTTGTATATGTATTGTTAAAGATAAGCCCGCTGTAACTGCCGATTCCAGTAGGACCGCCTGGATTTGGATTAATCTTTACTCCAGAACCAGGAGTTCCGTCATCATTTATAAGAATCTTAGTAACAATCATATCTACATAGAAACCTGAACCAACTGATTTTTCTTTTACATAATAACTGATTTCATATTTTGCTTTAGAATAACTCATGGTTTCCTTTGTAAGATCTGTAATGGTATAAGTGTTCTCATTCTCAGTAATATCATATGTATATACACCGGTAGTTGAAAAGGAAGGAGTCACTGCCACTTCTTTTGGCACACTTTTAATTCCAGTGTCACTGTCCGTGCTGCCCAAATCGCTAGCCGAGAACAAAACACTTACCGGTGAAATTCCCGGCATTTGGTTCAAAGCAGGTTGGGTTGTGTCATTCATATAGCTTTTCTTCGTGAAAGTAAAAGTAAAGCTTGCCCCAGGAGTTGTTGTTCCTTCCGGCATTTTAAGCATTTTTGTAATGGAAGCCCGAGCTGGATTTTCTTCACTGCCACTAAGTTCTCCTTCTGCAAATGCAGGTGCAGCAACTTCAATGCACATAATC
>JAEWRS010000014.1 GCA_023398855.1 Bacillota bacterium | reverse complement strand
AAAGTCATTGTCCCAGGTGACTGCCTTTATATTCTTTACGACTCCGCCAGCCCCCCAGTGGCTGACCACATCCTCCGTAACATCTGTTCCATCCACTTCCACTCTGGTGACATAAACCATATGATTCAGCCCCCCCATGGTAACATTCACCTCGTCCATGGACCGGCCAAGCTGATCTGCCACCGCTTTATGCATGCCGTAAGGCACATTGCACAGTCCCAGGAACTTTATAAAGCTGCTGTAGCGGTTCACTCCCTCCATAACCATGCCAACCGGATTCGTAAAATTGATCAGCCATGCTTCCGGGCACAATTCCTCCATGTCTTTGCAAATATCTAAAATAACCGGTATGGTTCTCATACCCTTAAACAAACCACCTGCTCCATTGGTTTCCTGACCAAGGAGTCCGTACTTTAAGGGAATTCTTTCGTCCTTTACCCGGGCCTGAAGCTGGCCCACCCGCAGCTGGGTGACTACAAAATCAGCCCCAGAAAGAGCCTCTCTCCGATCCAGACTAGTATGGATTTCCATTGGAACTCCTGCTTTCTTTACCATGCGCTTAGCAAACTCAGCCACAATGTGCAGCTTTTCCCGTCCCTCAGGAATATCCACCAGCCACAGCTCCTCCACTGGCAATGTTTCGTATCGTTTCAAAAATCCATCCACCAGCTCCGGTGTGTAACTGGACCCTCCTCCAATTGCCACGATCTTCACACCCTTTTTCATGACTGAACACCTCCTTCTATGCTTTGCAGCAATAAATACAGGGCACCGATTCTCCCTGCCATATTACCCTGCCCACAGGCCTCTATGGCCGTATATTCTTCCAGATGGGGATACAGGGCGTAAACCGCTTCTTTCATATCCCTTATAAATATCTTATTTTCACTGATTCCCCCGCCGATCAGCAGGATCTGGGGATCCACGGTGACTGCAAAGTTACCCACAACCATTGCCCCTTTGTAAAGCCATTCCCGGTATATCCGGTTAATATCCGGATAGGTTAAATGGTCGAAAATATAAGCTCCATCCACGTCCCTGCCAAGGACCTCTGATACGGTTCTGACCAGTAAAGAGGTTGCTCCTGCCCCTTCTGCCACTGGTTTTCCTGATATGTCCCGAAGGCCCACTCTGGTAAAACCCACCTCCCCTGATTTAAAATGGCTGCCCCTGTATAAATCCCGGTTTATAATGATTGCACCGCCGATCCCGGTTCCAAAAGTGACCATGCAAATATCCTGGAAGCCCTGCCCTGCTCCACGCACCATTTCCCCCAATGCGGCACAATTGCTGTCATTTTCAAGCATAACGGGTATCTGATATTTCTTGGTTATCTCGTTTATCAAATGATATGCCCTGAAATTTTCCCCGACGCTGAAATCCGTATTTTCTCCTGTCTCAGGGTGGATAAAGCCGCCCATGCAGATTGCAATGCCGCTTATGTGTTCCACGTAGGTTTCCACCATTTCCATGAGCTCCCCAAGGAACTGGACAGGCTGTCTTTCCGTTGGCATGCTTCCAGCATGAAGGACCCGGTATTCCGGATCCATAAGACTGTACTTTATGTAAGTGCCTCCAATATCAATTGCCAGGTATTGCTTCATTACCGTTCCTTTCCGATGTCTCCCGTAATATGATCCTAAGGGCTCCCTGGGCAGCCTCCCCTCTCATCTTCATGATTTCCAGCCCAGGAAATCTTTTTTTCGTCTTTTCACAAAACAGGCGGTATATCTCATTATTTTTCATCAATACGCTGCCGCTTACTACCAGAGAGACAGGCGCTTTAAAATGAGCCAGTACAGCTCCTGCAAGTTCTGTCAGTTCCTCCCCGCAATGATTAAAAATCTCCAAGGAGGCCTGATCCTTCTCCCTGACCCCATATTCTAACAGGGGCGCCAGGGCAGCGATCTCCTTTTTACTTCTTTCCGGCTGATAGAGCCAGGTAATTAAATCCCCCACTGAATCTGCCTGAAGGATTTGGAATACTTTTCCCCTTAATACCGTCTGTTCCTTTCTCCCATCCGCTGCTCTGACCACTGCCTTTAAAATATCCCTTCCAATGGCATAGGCACTTCCGGCGTCATCAATGATGTGACCATAGCCTCCGGCCCGGAACTTTACTCCTGACTCATTGATTCCATAACAGATGGAGCCGGTCCCTGCAATCAAAATAACGCCAGCCGGTTCCTCCAGAGCTCCTGCCAAAGCAGTTTCATGGTCCCCCACCAGCCTGATCACTCCCTCCAGCCCCTGTTCCTTAAAGCTGCGGGTAAGGAACGCTGCTGTATCCCTGTTGCTGATTCCGGCTGCGCCAATGCAGATCCCTTTACAGTCACTCATATGGTGACCTGAATTTTCCAGTTCTGCCCTTAATTGGGCCAAAGTATCTTCTGCCGCCTTCCGGGACTGTCCATTGATGTTTAAAGGTCCCAACCGGAATCGGGCCATCAGATCACCATGAAGTCCGCTCACCATAACGACGGTGGCAGTACCTCCCCCATCCATTCCTATTACAAACGGTTTGTTCAATGTATTTCCTCCCTTTTCCTTCTGTTAACCCTTTACCGCACCAACCGTTACTCCTTCCAGGAAATACTTCTGCAAGGCAAAAAACAGAATAAACATGGGCAGCGCTGAAATGGTTGCACCGGCCATCATGGGTGAAAAATAAGTGGTATTGGCAAAGCTGAAATTTTTAAGCCCAACCTGAATGGTCTGCATCTGCTCGTTATTGCATACGAGAAACGGCCAGAAAAAGGTGTTCCAGTTGCCCATAAAGGTCATGATTGCCATGACAGATAAAATTGTTTTTGAAATTGGCATTACTATTTTTATGAGGATCTGAAACTGATTGCAGCCTTCTGTTCTCGCCGCTTCCAAAATGGAGGTGGGAAGAGAGGAAAAGAACTGCTTTGCCATAAATACGTTATAGCAGGTGACCAGAGACGGCATGATCAATGCAGTATAAGTATCTGTCAGCTTTAGCACATTGGCTACCAGTATGTAAAGCGGAACCTGTGTGACCTGATAGGGCACCATCATGGCAAACAAGAGCAGAAAAAATAATACTTTACTTCCCGGAAACTGTATTTTTGCAAATGCATATCCAGCCATTGCAGCAAAAATCACATTACTTACTGTAACAGTACACGCAACGATCATAGAATTTACGATCCACCGGAAGGAGCTTTTGCTGAATCCAAAAAAGAATTTATAGGAATCCAGTGTCATGTATTTGGGGATCAGGGAATAGCTGGCTGCCCCTGCCTCATTCGGCGCTCCAAAGGAAGAGATGATCATGTAGTAAATCGGAAACAGGGTCAGGACTCCCAACAGGAGGAGAAGCGCTCCCATTGCACTGTTTCTTATTATTAATCTGTATCTTTGATCGTATCCATATTGTCTGAATAAACCCATATCAATCTTCCCTCCTAGTATTCTATGTCCGATGCCATTACCTTAAACTGGAAGACTGCAAAGACCGCGATAATTCCTGCCAACAGTAATGCCTGTGCGCATGCCTCTCCATAATTAAAGTATTTAAAAGCATTGTTAAATATCAGTAGCCCTACCATTGTCGTGGCATTGTCCGGCCCGCCTCCTGTCATCAAATACGCTGTCTGAAAAGCCTGAAACGCATTGATCACTCCAGTGATTACCAGAAAAACAGTGGTCGGCTTGACCATGGGCCATACAACGTATTTGATTCTCTGAAAAAATGTCGCGCCATCAATATTGGCAACCTCATAATAAGTGGGATCAATCCCAAGCAATGCTGCCACATAAATAATGACAGTTGAACCCATGCCTGAGAATATTGTCATGATAATCAGGGAGAGCATGGCTGTCTGGGAGCTGCCCAGCCAGTTCTGATTATGGATTCCTAATGAACGGATCATGGAATTTAACAAGCCGCTTGGCAAAGGATCAAAAATCCACTTCCACACAAACGAGAGCGCGACCCCTGATGCAATTCCCGGTAAATAGAACACTGCTTTAAAAAATGACTGGCTTCTTTTCTTAAAGGGAACCAATAGAATGGAGATAACAAATGCCATCAGAATGGAGACGGGCACTGTTATGGCCGTATACACCACCGTGTTCCAGATGGATTTAAAGAAAAGTCCGTTTTTTAAAGTGTTAATATAATTGGCAAATCCCACAAACTCTGTTTTTAAGGGCTTATAGACTTGAAAACTTACAATTGCCGCCTGTACAACAGGATACAAGGTGAAAATAATAAATGACACAATGGGCACGAATATGAATACATATCCCCATTTGGTATCATTATTTAACCGCTTTCTTCTCTTAGCTGTCTGCATACTCATTCCCTTCTTTCTGATAAACATCGTAATTGCGCCGATAAGAAATGGGCATTGGCTTCTGTTACGATTACCAATGCCCCAAAACTCATGAAATTTTTTGGATTTCATTTCCCATTAATCCATGACACAGCCGTCCTCACCAAAAGCCTCTACGGCAGCCTTTTTAATGGCTTCGTGCATCTGCTCCGGAGTGATTTCCCCTGCTAATAAGCCCTGGAATTTCGGCAGAATAACCTCTTCCTCAATTTTTATGGCCTTTGCTCCTAAAGCAGCCGGGATGTCAGGTCTGGCTTCCGCCACCTGGGAGGCAAGATTTTTAACTGCATTTGTATTATTCTCATTTTTGCCTTCAACAGGAGCAAGGGACGCAAATACTTCCTCCCCGGATTTGCATACAGGGCTGATATAAAGCTCCTGACAGGTCTCTGCTGCTCTTTTTCCACTTGCCAGGAAATAGGCGGCCTTTGCCACGTTCTTTAAATGTTCCGGACTTGGTTCATCTTTCCCGCGGAAGCAGACATATCCATCTACCGCCCCCTGGGCCTGCTGTTTATTTCCCTGGAACGTGGGAACCGGCAATACAACGTATTCCACTTCCTGGCTCCCTTCTACGGCACTTCCGTCATTTGCCGCCAGCTTTTTATTATTTTCAGAAGCCAGCCTTTCAAAACTTGACAGTCCCTTGCCGGTGATCATGGTCTGCCCGGTCAAAAACATGTTCCATCGTTTTCCCGCATCAACGGAGCTTAATTCTTTTGGCATGGAGCCATCGTCGATTAAGACTCTGAGATCTTTTAAAAACGGTACTAACTGACTGCTGGTGTATGTATATTTCAAATCCTTGTCAAACGCGGCCGGCATACCTGCATTTTTTACAAAGATGGAAAAATAGTCCTTTGCAGCTACGCCGGAGCAGGCATAGACAAAGCCGTACCGGGAATAGTTATCCCCGTCCTTTACAACGCCTTTTTTAATGGCTTCCCGAAACTCTTCATAGGTCCATCCATTTTCCTGGACTGCCTTCCAGTCAATGCCAGCTTCCTCCAGCATTGCCTTATTACCGCCAATTGCCTGCACCTCCACATAAGCAGGAAATCCATACAGCCCGTCACCGTTTTTGAAATAGTTGATAATGTCCGGGTTATAATCTTTTATCATTTCCTCATCAGCATACTGGGAAATGTCTACCATCATTTCTGTATCCAGATATTTTGTGATCCCGCTGGAGCCGATGAATGCAATATCCGGCGGAGATCCGGCGTTAACCTGGACATCCAGCTTTTCCTTCACATCTTCCCAGCTTGCTGTTGTAATCTGCAGCTCTATATCAGGATTTGCTTCGTTAAATTCCTTTGCATATTCCATCAGTTTATCCTGATACGTTGCAGATACAGGCGGCAACAATGCCTTAACAATGTCTTTTCCATTGCTTTGCTTTGCCGCGGTGCCCTTTGATGTGTTACTGCAGCCAGCCAGTGCGCTGACCATAACGGCTGCGGCCAATAGTAAGGATAAGTTTCTTTTTTTCATTTTTACTCCTCCATTCTCTTTTTATATCTTCTCTATGTCATAACGCACATGTCCACGTGCCTTTGCAGATTTTTCTTCTCCCCCCATCCGTCTGCAGCCCGTGGCTTTCATCACGATATTTTTGTCTCAGATATCCTCCCTAACTCTCTTTCTTTTCTTTGAGTTGTTTTCATTATACATTTGTGCACTTTTTTGTCAACGAATCTGCATTGTTACGAAATCTTATTTCATCCTTTGAAACAAATCATCAAATATCAGCATAGTTTTTGACACTTTTTTATACATTTTTTCATCTCATACTTTACCACTATAGTATTATTATAGAATTCTGACGAAACACCTTCAAACATTGCCCAATCCTTTTCTTACATCTGGATTAGTGGCTCCATAATGCAAAAAACAGGCCGGAAATATCATAAATGACATATTTCCGGCCTGAAACCTCCGCATGGTCAGGGCAATTACCATGGAATTACCCCTGCCAGGCTTTTTATTACTTCATTTGTACTACTCCATTCACGGTCCACTCTCCCTTTTCGTTTACAGTGTAACCGTCTGGAGTGATGTCCTTTTTAATCATTGCACCATATTTGTATTTCCCTGCCCGGACATCCGGATTAAAGTAATAACATTTTCCTTGGATCCAGCTCCAGCCCGTAGCCATAGCGCCGTATGAGCCATCATGCTTCTCACTCAAGTAGTACCAGCTGCCGTCCCTGTCTAAATACCAGCCTGAAATCATATACCCTTCTGTATCAAAACGATACCAGGACACCTGACCATAATAGGAACACTGATACCATTCATTCTTTGCATATGTTCCATCCTTTTTTACAGCCTGCCAGCCTCTGTTATTATGACTCCATTGTGTATTTATGCCATAATCCCTCTCACTGTCTGAGTCATTGAACTGGTCTGGAATTGTGGGTTCTACTGGGTCTACTGGGTCTACTGGGTCTACTGGATTATCCGGCTCTTTCGTAAGCTTCACATCATCTCTGTCACGAATTCGTATGCGGGCTACGGAGTCCTCCGAATCACCAATGACAGTCCTGGACGAAAGTCCTGTCGCAGACATATATGCACCAATTTCCAGACCACTTATCAATTTACTCTTTGTAATATATCCGTCGATAAATATTCTTGCAGGCTTACCTGACTGATCCTGCAGCATAATTGTTTCTACCACATTATTCGGCGCATCAATGGAAAGAACCTTTCCGCTTACAGTGACTAAGCTGCCCAGGTTTTTACCCTCAGATGCTTCCTTTGTAGTTTCTTTAACAGGCTCCGGAAGTTCTCTGATATCTGCATCAATCACCATAAGTTTTTCCACTGCCAGCTGTCTCTCTCCCTGATAGGAAGAGGTTTTTCCAAATACCCTGATGGTCTGCCCGGCTCTTATATCTCCTGATACAGGAAAAAGATTGATTCCGCCTGTTGCATCCTGCACATAGATACTGTCAAAGAAAGCCGTATCCTTATCATAACCGGAAGCATTGGATGTGGCTATTCCTTCGATCACAAACCGCTGTCCCTCACCAGATGCCTGCACCTCTTCAATAGGCGTAACCTGTAATTCATTGGTCTTATCCAGCAAGTTTGCCATTATTTGATAATTGCTGTAATCATTGGTGGCCGCACTGTCAAATGTCAGCTGGAAATTACTCATGGTGGAACAGCCTGATAAATAAAGCGTTGATGCTTCGCTGTCACTAAAATAAAGCTCCTGAGTCGCTGCCAGCACAAAACGTCCGTCTAATTTTGCCAATGCATCCCCAAATAACCCCACGCCGTCTTTATCCAGGCTTTTGGTATCTTCCGGCGCATATACCAGAGCAGCTGCTCCTGCTGGAAGCATAGCGGAATCTCTGACCGGTTTTCCGCTTTCATCAACTGCATAAATATCTGCATTGCCATATGTGTTGAACTTAAGCCCTGCATCTACTCCGGCCATATACGGGTTCAGTGCATTATAATCCTTGCCCAGGATACCAATCACTCTGCCGTCATTGCTGGAGGCGCACTGTAGCTCATCATCAGCAAAACGGAACGAACTTCCAAGAGCTTCCAGTATGTTGTTCTGCTGGGCTGACATATGATCACCTGCCCTGGATTTATCACCTATGAAACCATCGTATGCTTCGTAGGTATCACTCCAGGAACAGACCATAATTGTCTTGCCGCCTGTTCCGGCAAAGGCTCTGACAGCCTCAATCTCTTCCGCGGTATAGTTCTTATAATCCTCCCTCAGCTTCGTGCCATCCCGCCTGGAAGGCGCATTAAACAGCATACCAACATATTTGTCGTCCTTTAATGCTGCTAACAATTCCTCGCTGGTGTTAAGGGTTACCATACGGATATTGTAATCCCCGGCCAAGGCAGTGAAATTCCCCATGCTGTCCTTATAATTTCCATTCACATACTCATTATAATGACTGGCATCTATCCCAAAATATTTCATCTTTAAGCTGTCGCGTACATCTATCTCCAGAGTTAAACTGAAGGTCTTGCGTTCGCCTTCCAATTCCAGTTGGG